>DASROV010000240.1:0-3147 GCA_035646755.1 Trueperaceae bacterium
CGCTGCCGCTCACACTCGACGCCGGGTCGTCCCAACCCTGAACTTGGCGGCCGAAGGTCGCGAAGCGCTGTGCGAGCTGCTCGTAGCGGCACCATCGTTAAGGGGTAGACGACTCCTACCAACGATGGATGCGGCAGGCCGGCCACGGACCCTATCGTTGGGCCATAAGGGCGGCGTTGGAGCCGCGAACACCGCGCTAACGCGCCCGGAAGGCAGGTAGCAGATGACCGACGAGAGAAACGACAATTATCAGCAGACCTACACCGATCAGGGCGCAAATTCCGATCCGGCCGCCGGGGCGACCCGCGACCAGGATGGCAGGCGCAGCTACACCGAAGAGTTCCGTGTGTCGGGGGAGAGCGTCCTCGCCAAGATCAAGGAACTCGTTCACGAAGGCAACGTCAGGCGCATAACGATAAAGAACGACGATGGCCGGACGCTTATCGAGATCCCCCTCACCCTTGGCGTCATCGGCACCGTGCTGCTGCCGGTGTGGGCCGCGATCGGTGCCATCGCCGCCATGGCCGCGAACCTCACCATCGCCGTGCAGCGCAGCGAGGACGAGCCGCGGACCAACGGCACGACGCCGTCAACGCCGCCAACGCCACCGAGCTCGACGCCCGACCAAGGCGCCTGAACCAGTAGCCGACAGTCGAGCCGCGGCCGCCCGAGAACGAGGGGTGGCCGCGCTTCGTGTACGCCTGGTAGCGCTGTAGACTCGCCGTAGTGAGTCCCCAAACGCAAAAAGAGAAGCCCCTGCTGAGCGCAAGTGAGGTAACCATCAGGCTCGGCGGAGTGGCGATTGTCGAAGAGGTCGACCTGACGCTGGCGGCCGGCGACCTGGTGCTGCTCACCGGGCCGAACGGGGCGGGCAAGAGCACGCTACTGCGGTCGTTGGTGGGCCTCCTTCCCGCCAGCGGTGATATCGAGATCGCCGGCCGCTACCCCGGCAGCCTCGAAGCTCGTGCGCAGTTCGTGTTCGTACCCGACGAGCCGGCTCTCTACGAAGATCTCACATTGAGCGAGCACGCCCGCTTCAACGCCCTTATCTATCAGCGGCCCGAGGCCGAGGAACGAGCGCTAGCCTGGCTCAACGAGTTCGGCCTGGAAGCCAAGGCGGGCGAGTTCCCAGGAACGCACTCACGCGGCATGCGCCAGAAGCTGTCGCTGGCCCTTGCGCTCGGCCTCGAGATGCCTATCACCTTTCTCGACGAGCCGTTCAACGGCCTCGACCTCGAGTCACAAGAGCTGCTCGCCGAGGGGCTTGCGCGGAGGGCGAAAGACGGCGGCGCGGTACTGCTCACCGGTCACCAGCGCGAGCTCGGCGCCCTCCTCGGCGCCCGCATGCTCGAGCTTCGCGACGGCAAGGTACGTGCGTTGCTTGACGCGGTCGACGCTCCGCAACGAGGCGGCAAGGGCTCACGGCGCCGTGCGGCAGAGCGCACCGCTTGAGCCTCGCGGTTCGCTATCTGCGGCGACGCACGGTGTGGCGCGCCTTGCACACGTACCGGGTGTGGATCGGCCGGGCCATCGGCTGGTGGAGCATCCTCTACCTGATCTTCTGGCTGGTGGTGTTCGCGCTCTCCGGGCTGGAGATGATCGTCAGGCAAGACCGCCCGTTCGCCACGGCAACCTGGCACGTGCTCGCGCTCATCGTCGCAGTGTTCTTCCTCGCGTTGCTGGCAGCGGGGCGCGCTCCACCGGTGATCCTCGATCGGCGCGACCTGTACCGCTTGGCCCTGGCACCGACGATCCCGCGGGAGGTGATGCGTTACCGCATGAACCTCCGCCGGGCGCTGATGATGCTCGCGGCAGCCGTGATGGGTGCGTTGTGGTCGCTGTTGGCGCCGCCGTACCTTCACCTCTCGGCGCCGTGGGCGGCCCCGGCGGCCGCGCTCCTGGCTCTCACGTACTTCGAGGTGAGCTGGCTACGCTACGCCGGCTACCGCCGCAGCGAGCCGGCCGGGGTGGCCGCCAAGCGCGTTGCCACCGCCGTCATCGCAGCCGTGGTCATCACCGCGGCGGTTCCTGCGCTGGCGGCGCTGTGGGGGCGCGGCGGGTGGTCAAGCGCCGGCGAGGCCGCGGCTAGATTGTCGCCGCTTGCGGCCCTGCGCTATGCGGACGCTGGCGTGCTTATCTTGCCGCTGGCCCTGGCGGTGCTGGCTCACCTGGCCGTTCGACGCTCGTTGCTCGTCAGCTGGCCGCCGCGCTTCGCGCCGCAGAGCCTGGTACTCACCCAGTTGCAGGCCATGCGGGCGTTCCAGCTGCTGGCCGGGCTTGCGGGAGCCGCCGGCGCCGCCGGCGCCCGCGAGGCCGACACCGGCGAGCGGCAACGTCTCTTGGCCGCATTGCACGACCGGCCCGGCGCGACCCGGCCCGCGCGGTACTTGAAGCTTCCAGCGCTAGACGCCGAACCGTGGCAAGCCGTCGCCTGGCGCAGCGCCCTGCTGCTCTATCGGCGGCCGCGCTTCGCGCAGCTGCGCATGGCGCTGTTGTCCCTAGCTGCGGCGACCTCGTTACTGGCCGCAGCGCAGGCGGTGGCCGGGTCAAGGCTGTTCGCCGACGCGGCGGCGACCGCCCCTGACCTCGCGACGGACGCCCTCGGCGCCGCCGGAGCCGGTGGGCTCGGCGCCTCGTTCGCCGGGGCCATCGGCGTGTTGCTCGCCGCCTTCGTGATGGCCCGGGCCGCGGCGGCGCTGTTAGGGCCGACCCTGGCCGCGACCATGGCGCCGGTGGCCGCGAATCAAAGGACTAGGGGGCGGATCACGCCGGCCCTTGTCATCCTCGGCGGCGCGACGGTTATCGCGTTGCCGCTGCTGTACTTCGTGTCCAAGCTGACATCCAGCGGCGCGCAACTCGTGGTCGAGCCAAGCGCGTTCGCTGTTGCGCTCGGCGCCTACGCGGTATTGGCGCTCACCTGCGTGCTCACGCTGGAGAAGTACTCGTCATGGAGCGGCGCCTCGCCGGGCCGCTGGGAACCCCAGGTGGTCGCCGCCCTGCTCGTGGCGCTGCCGGTAATCGTGTTCGTGGCGTTCGACGCGCCGGCGTGGACGTTGCCGTCGCAACTGTTCCTGCTCGCGATCGTGTGGCTCATCGAGGTGTAAGCGGCTACACCGGCGGCTACGCCGATCGCGCCCACGAGCACGG
>DASROV010000241.1:0-5443 GCA_035646755.1 Trueperaceae bacterium
CGAGCAGCTGGCCGCGAAGGTGCGCTCGTACATCGGCGAGGTTTCCGAACTGGAGGTGCTCGGTTCAAACGAGTTCGCCGTGCACGTGCGTGCGGCGTCGACCTGGCGCGTCCGCCGGGTATTCCTCCTCGGCGACGCGGCTCACTTGCTTACTCCCATGTGGGCCCTCGGCCTCAACACCGGAGTGCTCGACGCCTCGAATCTGCCGTGGCGCCTGGCTTGGGTCCTCCGCGGCTGGGCGGACGAGGCTCTCCTGGACGGCTACGAGAACGAACAGAAGCCGCTGGCGATACACGGCTCGGGCGATATGGCCGAGGCGGCGCGGCGGTTCATGGCGCATGAACAGTCGTCGCTTGAGGCGATGACCGAGCAGGCATGGGCCAACGCGATGACGCGCACGATGCTCGGCATGCGCTTGGACGTCGAAGGCACCGGCGACTGGGCGCTGGCGTCGGTCGCCGCGCCGCAACCAGTGCGGGCCGGCGACCGCGTTCCAGACCTGCCGGTGTGGCACCAAAGTGGACAGACGTCGCTGCATCAACTGACACGCGACGCGTTCGTGGCGCTCTACTTCACCGACGCCCGGCGGCGACCGCGGCTGCCCCCTGATGAGCCAGGTCTTAAGCACCGGCTCGTCTCCCATTGGGACGCGCCCGTCGACTCGGGCTTGCGCGATCGAGCTCTATTCGACCCTGGAAAGCGGGCGAAGACGCGACTGGAGGTAGACGATGGCACGGTCGTATTGCTGCGACCCGATTCACACGTCGCCGGCGTCGCGTCGCTAGATGACGGCTTCGACATAGCTATGAGGCTGTATCGAAGGATCACCGGCGAACCGGCCCGAGCAAGCGAAGGAGTTGCACATGAGTGACGAGTACGGCTTCGACCTCGCCAAGAAGCGCGGCATGAGCCTCGGCGACATCGGCCACCAGCTACTCCAGGAGACCGACGAGATCCGCGTTTGGAGCGTGGATTTGGAGCCGGGCGAGAGCATTCATTTCCACTACCATCACCACCCGTACGTGATCATCTCGCTCGGCGGTGACAAGAATGTCGTCGAGTCGATCTTCGGCGAGAAGCGTGAGACGGTCGAGCCCGCTGGCAACGTCGTGTACCGCAACGCGCCATCGCCAGTGCACCGCTTGACGAACATCTCGCAAGTGCCTTACCGCTCGCGGTTGGTCGAGTTCAAGAACGTCGGCTGGGGCGAGGGTGAGGGGCTGTTGCCGTTGGGCAGGGCGTTGGTCACGGGCGTAGGCGCTGTGTCTGCGCCGCCGAAGCCCGAGAACCTTCCCAACGACGTCATGGACGCCTTCAAGGAGGTGATCATCCAGACTGCCGACCTAGGCTGGGTCGACAAGTCGCTGAGCGGTCTCTCCCACAAAGCCCTCTGGCACAACGAGGAGACCGAGGCATCGATCGCCCTGGTGAAGTTCGAGAAGGGCGCCGGCATCCCCGACTCGCATGCGCATGCGTCGAACCAGTTCATGTATTGCCTGTCGGGCCGTTACCGCTACATTCCGACCGGCACGACGCTCACACCAGGAAGCTTCTACTGGAACCCCAAGGGCAGCGTCCACGGGCCTACACTCGCCGAGGAAACGACGGTCCTGCTCGAGATCTACGACGGCCCGCACTACCCGCAGCGACCGAACTGGTACGACAACGACGAAGACGCGCGTTGACCGCGCAACCAGCTGGCGAGCCGCTGTCCGGTTGGGACACGCACATGCACCTCGTCCCTCCGGCGGTCATCGACGCCGCAAAGGCCGGACGTTTCGGCTTGGGCCAGGACGAGAAGACGCTGCACGTCGACAGGGCGCGCGTTCCGCTTGGCAAGATCGTCGACGTGAACGCGCTCCTTGCCCGGCTCGACGCCGATCGGTTGGAGGGCGGCTTCGTCGCTGTTCCCCCGACGCTATTCCGCGCCGAGCAGCCGGACACCGATCGTCGCCCCTGGGCCGAGCTCGTAAACAGGTCGTTGGCGGAGGTCGTGGCCGGCCATCCCGCTCGCCTACGAGGTATGGCGTTCGTGCCCGCCGAGGATCCGGCGCTGGCGACCAAGCTGGTTGTCGAGCTCGGCGAGAGCTGGGCCGGCATAACCCTCGGGACCGAACTCAACGGCCGCCGGCTACACCATCCCGAATACGACCAGCTATGGGACGCCTTGTCTGAGCGGCGCCTACCCGTGCTGTTGCACCCGGGCCACCCGCCTGACACTAGGCTCGACGAGTTCTACCTGACGAATCTACTCGGCTACCCGATGGAGTCCACGCTCGCGGCCGCGCACCTCGTGTTCGGAGGGGTACTCGAGCGGTATCCGAAGCTCGACATCATCCTCTCGCACGGCGGGGCAGCGGTCGCCACGTTGGTAGGCCGTTGGCAACGTGGAGTCGAGACGGAGCGGCCGGGAGTGCCGAAGCTGCCGCGCGAGCCGCTTGAGTACGTGCGGCGGTTCTACGTCGACACGGTCGTGCACTCGCCGGCGTACATCGACTTTTTGATCGAGGTTCTCGGCATAGACCGACTGCTGCTCGGTAGCGATTGGCCATTTCCCATGGGATCAAGTACGGCGGAAACTGACCTCGGACATCTTGGCAAGAGAGCTAGACATGCCATCCGAAACACCAATGTCACGCGGGTGTTGAGGTAGGCCAGCCCTGCTGAGATGCCCACGGCCAATCGGCCGATGCCAAATCTGTTGAATCTCCTCCCGAAGAGTTCGTCATGCTCTTGCTACGTTCCCGGTCAAAGGACCGAGCGCCTGAAAGTTTCACTCGATCAACGCCGTTGTTAGCAATTCTGCTAACATCGTGGTCGCGACCATCGGCTGCACCGAGAGGACAGGAGGCCAGGATCGCTTGTGAGCTAACCGACGGAGGCATACGAGAAGATGCCAACGCTCAAAGTCCGGGATGTCATCAAGATTCTCCTAGCCGACGGATGGCAAGAAATTGCTTATGGACCGCACCGCCAGTCGCCGGGAAGCCGAGCGCCGACATAGATCGTGGAACGTTGCGTAGCATCTTCCGTCAGGCTGGACTTACCTGGCCCCGGAAGCTCTGAATCCTAGTAGGACGCAGAGCCGGCCGGGGCCCGATTCGTAGCAAACATCAATAGAACGGACAGGGCGACCATATGAACGAACTTAGACAAGACGCTGGACTGGAATATCCATTCGCGGTGGTACCAACCAACACCGGCTTCTCAGCAAACTCCCTTCAGTTCCCATCGCTTGCAACGGCCGATTCGCGAAGTGAGTTGCTGGAGCGACTTAGGGAGCAGGTGGCCTTGTATTTGTTGGACTGCCGGGCTATAGGCGTCGCTCCTACCGCCCCTTTAGCTCGTGCAGACCTGGATTTGGAGGATTACACGGCGGAAGCAACAGTGCCGGAGATCGTCTACGTCGAGCCAGCGCCTGTCAATCAAGTAAGCCTCGCGATTCAGCGCGCCATACAGGAAGAAGGGGTTTCGCAAACAGACCTCGCACGACGCCTGAGCAGTCCGCGAAGTGTCGTATGCCGCTTAACCAACCCCTTCTATTTTGGTCATTCGAGCCGCACTTTGCGGGCAGTCGCTGACGCCCTTGGCAGGGAACTGCAGATCGAGCTCGTCAAGCCGGTTACACGGGCACAGGCCAGGATGGCAAAACCACAACTCACGCCACGCCGGTGATACTCTCGGCCGAATGCCGCCAGCCCCCGCCAACAGAACCGCACCAGCGCCGGGCATGGCGGCAAGACCGGCGCACACCACCCCACCAACGAATCTGCTCCTCGGCTCGGTGCTTATGCTCGCCGCCATGACGCTGCTGCCCATCATGGACGGCCTCGCGAAGGGTTTGAGCGAGCGTTATCCGGTTACTCAGGTCGTATGGGCTCGCTACTTCTTCCATTTCGCCGTCATGTTGCCTTTGTTGCTCCTGCGCTTCGGCGGGCGGGCCCTTATACCCAAGCGACTCGGCCTCCAACTCGTCAGGGGCGGCCTCTTGTTGGCTGCCACCACGCTGTTCTTCTTCGCGCTTGCCGTGATGCCGCAGGCCACGGTGTTGGCGCTGTTCTTCGTCTCGCCTGCGGTCGTGACGGTGCTAGCACCTTTCCTCCTCGGTGAACGGGTCGGTGGCTGGCGGGTGGTTGCCGTACTGGTCGGCTTCCTCGGCGTGCTGCTCATCCTGCGGCCGGGCGCTGGGGTGTTCGGCTGGGGCGCGGTATTCGCCATCCTCGCCGGCGTCATCCACGGCTTCTACATGATGTTCACTCGGCGACTGGCGGGCAGCGCACCGCCGCTCGTCACGCTCGGCTACACCGCCGTCATCGGCGCAGTGGTGATGTCGTTGCTCATGCCCTACGTCTGGGTGCGGCCTGCGGTGACCGACCTCGCGATCATGGTGCTCCTCGGCGTCCTTGCCGCCTCCGGGCACTTCTTGCTTATCAAGGCTTTCGACCACGCCCCCGCCAACTGGCTCGCGCCGCTCGGGTACGCCGAGATCGTCACCGCCGTCATCTACGGTTTCGCGGCGTACGGCCACCTGCCCGACGCGCTCACCTGGCTGGGCATCGCGGTCATCGTCGGCGCCGGCGTGTGGATCTCGGTCAAGGAACAGCGGATGGTCGCCCGAGCCTCGCGTAAAGCGGCGGCCGGACTTACGGCGGCCGACCGCATACCAGGACAGTAGCTGTCTAGGTAATCTCTTATGCTCCGACCATGAGAGTCACCCCGTTCCCCACGGCCGGCATGTCGTGGTCGTACGCCGCTCCGACCAGCGTTGGCACCATGACGGTGCTGCCGCTCACGATTGGCCGCTTCAGCGATATGCAGCAAGTCTTCGGCGAGAAGGGCGTCGCGCGGCAGTGCTTCTGCATGCACTGGCGCCGCCCCGACGGCGGCTTTGGCGACTCTGGCGACTCTGGCGACTCTGGCGACTCTGGCGACCACCGTGACAACTGCGAACGGTTTCATGACCTCGTCGCTGACGATCACCCGCCCGGCCTGCTCGGCTACGTCGACGATGCGCCGGTGGGCTGGGTCCAGGTCGGGCCGCGCAGTGACTTCCCCACGCTGGGGCGCTCGCGACTGTTCAAGCCGGTAGACCAGGCCGACCCCTGGTCGATCAACTGCTTCGTCGTCAGGGTCGGCCATCGCCGCGAGGGCGTGGCTGCTGGTCTGCTCGCGGCCGCGGTCGAGTTCGCGGCCGCCAACGGCGCCGAACTGATCGAGGCGTACCCGGTCGACGGGCCTCGGCAGAGCGCGGTCGATTACTTCACCGGCACCATGGGCATGTTCACGAGGGCCGGCTTCGAAGAGGTAGCGCGGCGCAACGAGACGAGGCCGGTGGTGAGGCTGAAGGTTTAGTGATTCGGCTGAGATGCGTCGAAAGGGCGCCCGACCAGAAGGCGCCCCAACGAAGCACGATTTATCGCGCGAGCACGAACAGAGTTACTGG
>DASROV010000242.1:0-4097 GCA_035646755.1 Trueperaceae bacterium
GGCGTTCTCGACGTTGGCCCCGGCGTAGATGCTGCCGTCGGCGGCGCGCAGAGCGGCGCCCACCCCGAAGCGTGAGTAGGGAATATAGGCGTTGGCGAAGGCGTCCTTGGCGGCCGTCAGCAGGTCGCCCGGAACCTTCTCGAGGCTCGCCTTACTGGCCGGGCTCGCGTGGGTCACGACTGGCCGCCCGGTCCGGGTATGACCAACCCGAGCCGCCCTAGCAACGGAGGCCCAAGCACGATGAGGCCGACGATTACGGCGCCGACAGCCGAGATGAGGACGGCGGCGGCGGCGAGGTCCTTGGCTCTACCAGCAAGCGGGTGGGGGTCGGGGGAGACGAGGTCGATGATCGTCTCGACCGCGCTGTTCATCAGCTCGAGCGACAACACCAAGATGCAGGCGAGGGCGATGGGCGCGGCGGGCGCTCGCAACCAGGCGGCCAACGCCAGGGCGCAGACGCCGATGAACGCCTCGAGCCGCAGGTTGGGTTGGGTCGCCCAGGCTCGCGAAAGCCCCGACCCCGCTACCGCGAACGACCTCCGAAGGCGGGCAGTGCTCAACTGTCGGTCCCCTCCAAACGCTCGGCCGAGCGCTTTACGAGCTCGACCATGCGGCGCTGCGCCGCCTCGAACGGTCGCCAGGCGGCGGCGTCCTGATGGTCGAGCCCACTAAGGTGAAGCAGGCCGTGCGCTGCCAGTATCGCGACCTCGGTGAGCACGTCGTGCCCCGCCGCGGTAGCTTGCGAAGCCGCGGTATCGGTGCTGATGAAGACGTCCCCGAGATGATCGAGGACGGGGAAGTCGACGTCGGTGGGCTCGCTCGTGGGGTAGGAGAGCACGTCGGTTGGGCCCTTCACTTCGCGGTCGCGCAGGTTCAGGTAGGCGATGGCCTCGTCCGTGGTGAGCACCAGGGTCAGGTCACGCTCGCCGAGGCCCAGCTCGGCCATCAACTCCTCGAGCAGTGCCGTGAGGCGCTCAATGTCGGGGAAGCGCGTGGTCTCGTCGAGGGTCTCTACCGCCACTCGCCACCTCCTGGTCGGCTGGCGCCGGCACGTCAGGGTCGTTGGCGGCCGCGGTAACCCTGGCCGGTTCCTGCACGTCGGTCGACGCGGGGCCGGAGCGACGCTGGTTATCGTCACCGCGCGTGCGCTTGAGGCCCTTTATCTCGTCGGCGCTCGGGTACGAGATGCGCCGGTGCAGAACCGCGGTGAGCATCCGCTCGAAGGTGCTGGCGATCACCTCGATGTCGTTGAAGTTAAGCGGGCTCTCGCTGAACTGGTCGTCTTGCAAGCGCTGGTCGATGAGGCGGTCGATGAGCGCCCTTATCGACGACGGGTTGGGGTCCTCAAGCGTGCGCGAGGCCGACTCCACGGAGTCAGCTAGCATCAGCACCGCGGTCTCCTTGCTGCTCGGCTTGGGGCCCGGATAGCGGAAGTTGAGCTCCTCGACCTGGCCCTCCTCCAACGCGCGCTTGTAGAAGTAGCTGAGCACCGTCGTGCCGTGGTGCTCGGCGATGAACGGCTCGAGCTCGCGCGGCAGGTGGTACTCGCGGGCGAGCTCGATGCCGTCGCGCACATGGCTGGTGAGGATGAGGTAACTGAGGTGCGGGTTGAGGTTGTCGTGCGGGTTCTCGCCGGTGAACTGGTTCTCGATGAAGAAGTGCGGCCTGCGGGTCTTGCCGACGTCGTGGAACAGCGCCCCCACGCGCGCCAGCAGCTCGTTTCCGCCGATGTTCCTTACCGCCTGCTCGACGAGGTTCGAGATGATGAGGCTGTGTTGATAGGTGCCGGGCGCCTCGACCACCAGCCTCTGCAGCAGCGCGTTCGAGGGGCTCGACAGCTCGAGCAGACGGAAGTCGGTGAGGAAGCCGAACGCGCTCTCGGCCACCGGCAGCAGGCCGAGCGCGAGCACGCCGGCGAGCACGCCGCCCCCGAGCATGAACACCGCACCGAGCCACGCCGAGCTCAGCGTCATGCCGCCGCTCATGAAGACCGTAGTAAGCATCGTCAAGCCGGCCAGGAGGCCACCACCGGCGCCGGCGATGGGCAGCGCAAGGCGCGTCTTGCTCGACTGCACGAGCAGCCCGGCCGCCACCGAACCCACGAGCGTGGCGGCGATCGCCAGCAGCGGTGAGGCCGGCACCAGGAAGCCGACCGCCAGGGCCGTCCAGCCGCCCCACACCAGGCCGGCGACGGTGCCGAGCAGGGCAGCGGCGATGAGCGCGGCGAGCAGCGCGAACATGAAGTGAGGCGAGGCGATGACCGCCAGACGCTGGGCCGCGAGGACCAGCAGCGTGGTGGCGACGAGGAAGGAGAGCTGCGGAAGGGTCATGCGGCTTTGCAGGAAGCGCCTGGCGATGACCAGCGGCGAGGCAAGCAGCAGCGCGACCATGAGCGAGCCGAAGATGATCCAGGTCGTCTGGGTGGCGGCGTCTGCCTGCGCGCTGTAGAGGCCGAGCGAGTCGAGCACGCGCAGGTTGTCCTCTGTTAGCGGCTCTCCCGCCGCCACTATCACCTGGCCCGACTCGAGGGACTGCATCACCGGTTCGACGGCCTCTGCGGCCGCGTCGCGGACGGCCTGCGTGAGTCTGTCGTCTGGCACCGAGGTCGCCACCAGGCGACTCTCGAGCGCGAAGCGTGTCTCACGCTCGCGGTCGTCGGGGGCGATGTCGACCGCTGCCTCGACGAGACCGGGCAACTCCTCGATGCGCACACCTTCGGGCCCCTCGAAGCGGCGCACGACGGCGTCGATTACCTCCGACGGCAACCCCGACGAGGTCACGCCCGCCACCACCAGGTTGCGGAGCCCGGAGTCGGTGGAGTAGACGGTCTCGATCTGCGCCCTGGCAGACTGCCGCGCCCGCTGCGTGGCGATGAGGTCGATGACGCGGGTGTCGATGGGCGCGACGAACGTTTCCGGGCTCGGCTGACCGAGCCTCAACGGCGTGCGCTGGCCGGTGCCGTGCACGCTGTAGAGCAGCGCCGTCAGGCCCAGCACCACCCCGACAGTAAGCAGCCAGAAGCTGAAGCCCGATCTCGGGTCGGGTCTAGGCGTGCTGCTCATAGGCCAGGATGATCTGCGCCACTAGGGGGTGGCGCACGACGTCGGCCTTGCTGAACTCGATGAAGCCTATGCCTTCGATGCCCTGGAGGATAGACCGAGCGACGCTGAGGCCGCTACGCACCGAGCCGGGGAGGTCGGTCTGAGTGACGTCGCCGGTCACCACGACCTTGCTGTTGAAGCCCATGCGGGTGAGGAACATCTTCATCTGCTCGGCGGTGGTGTTCTGGGCCTCATCGAGGATGATGAACGCGTCGTTGAGCGTGCGGCCGCGCATGAAAGCCAACGGCGCGACCTCGATGGTGCCCTGCTCCATGAGGCGTTCGGCCCGCTCAGCAGGCAGCATGTCGTAAAGCGCGTCGTAAAGGGGCCGCAGGTACGGGTCGATCTTCGCCTGGAGGTCGCCGGGCAGGAAGCCGAGGCGTTCGCCGGCCTCGACCGCGGGTCTGGTGAGGATTATGCGCTTGACCTTGTTCGAGGTTAGGGACTCGACGGCCATCGCCACGGCCAGGTAGGTCTTGCCAGTGCCGGCAGGCCCGAGGCCGAAGGTTATGGGGTTGCTCGCGATGGCCTGCACGTACCGGCGCTGCCCCTGTGTCTTGGGCTTGGCGCGACCAGGCAGCCGTGGCTCCTCGACGTCGAAACCCGGCTGCGCCGCCACGCCCGCCGCGTCGTCAGACCGAACCTGCTTGTCATGAAGCGCGCTTGCCGGCTGGTCGAAGCCGCCGAACTCGATCTCGGCGCGGCTCACCTCAGAGCCGCTGCGGATGACGTCGAGCAGGTTGCGGAAGGTCTGCTCGGCCTCTTCCACCGCCGGTTCATCGCCGCTAAGGCGCAGTTCGTCCCCCCGCGCGATGACTTTCGCACGCAGTTTCGAGCGCAGCAATTTTAGGTTCTCGTCGTTCTGCCCGTAGAGCGAAAGCGCTTCGGCGGGGTTGCGTAATTTCAGGGTTACTGAGGTCGCGATCTTGTCCTCCTGAGTAGCTTCTTGCCCGGCGCCTCCTTGAGGATCTCGTGCCAGATCAGGCCGTGGAGGAT
>DASROV010000243.1:0-2042 GCA_035646755.1 Trueperaceae bacterium
ACTCCGGCCGCTCGACGAGGTCGAAGAGCAGACCCCGCAAGCGCTCCAGCTGCTGGCGCCTGCCCCTGAGCGTCAGCAGCAGGCGCGTGAGGGCTCCCGGTGCTCGGTAAAGCGCCGAGCTAGGGAACAGGGTGAGCAGCAAGCTGGCTGCGATGTCGTCCAGGCCGGGGCTCGCCCTCACCACCTCTTTGGCTGCCGGTTCGCCTTTCGCCCTCGGTTCGCCTTTCGCCCTCGGTTCGCCGATAGCCGCTGGCTCGCCATTCGCCTCCGGCTTGCCGTTCCCGTGAAGTCCGGTTGGCGGGGCTGAACGCTTTTTGCGGTCGTCCGTCATCACTCTTCACGGTACTGCAACCGCCTGCCTGGCCGGGCGCGGCCGCCGAAACACGGCATGACGAGTTGAGCACGCCGAGTTGCGCAGCCCGAACTGAGCCAGCCGAGTTGGGCATCATGCGCGCGCGAATTGGGCAACCTCCCCGATTCGCGCCCTCCGGGCACCGGTCCACCATGTGCTCGTGACCGCTCGGCTCATCACCGCACTCCTCGGCCTCCCGTTGGCAGCGCTGCTTGCGGTCCTGTTGGGTGCCGCCCCGAACGATGGTGCGCCGACCGCCGAAGCCGTACGCGCCCAGGCGCTTGCCCAGGGCTTCGGTCCATTGCCGCCGCCAGCGCCGGTAAGGTCAGAACTCGTCGACCTCGGTCGGCTGCTGGCGTTCGACAAGGTCCTCAGCGGCAACCACGACATCTC
Organism: Trueperaceae bacterium; assembly: GCA_035646755.1. GTDB lineage: Bacteria > Deinococcota > Deinococci > Deinococcales > Trueperaceae > DASRWD01. The sequence continues at coordinate 746 of DASROV010000243.1, forward strand.
GTGCATGACCTGCCATCATCCCACGTATGGCACCGGCGACGGCCGGAGGCTGAGCTTCGGCACCGGCGGCCGCGGGCTGGGCCCGCAGCGGCAACAGGCCACGGGCCTCATTATCGGGCGCAACAGTCCGCCGCTCTTCAACCTTCACGCCTTGCCGGCGCTGTTCCTGGATGGCCGCGTCGCACAGATGGCCGACGGTTACCACACGCCGGCGGGCGGCGAACTCCCCCGGTCCATGCTCGCCACGCTGGAGTTCGGCCCCCTCGCCGCGCTGCCCCTGTTCCCGGTCTTGGCGCGCGACGAGATGCGTGGCTTCGGTGGAAACGAGTTCGGCGGGAACGAGCTGGCCGCGCTGCCGAGCGACGATCCCGGCGCCATCTGGGCCGCGTTGATGGCGCGCCTCGGCCGCATCCCCCAGTACCAGCACTTGTTCGAGGCGGCCTACCCCGACACGCCGTTCGAGCAGATGTCCTTCGCGCACGCCAGCAACGCCATCGCAGCCTTTCTCGTTGCCGACCTGTCGTTCACCGACGCCCCGTGGGACCGCTTCCTGGCCGGCGACGAGACGGCGCTCTCGCGCTCGGAACTTGCCGGCGCCAAGAGCTTCCTCGACCTGGCCTGCGCCGAGTGCCACAGCGGCCCCGCGCTCAGCGACGGCGAGTTCCACAACGTCGCCCTTGCGCAGTTCGGTCCGGGCCTAGGCGACGGACCCGGCGGTCACGACGACTACGGGCGCTACCGCGTGACCGGCGACCTTGCCGACCGCTACGCCTTCCGGACGCCCGGCCTACGCAACGTCGAACTCACGGCGCCGTACGGACACGCCGGGCAGTTCGCTGATCTGGCCGCGTTCGTCGCGCACTACAGCGAGTCGGCCGACCGCCTGCGCGACTACGGCGCTGACTTGGCGCCGGACTTGCGCGAGACGCTGCTAGACAACACCGAGGCCGTCCTCGCCACCCGCGACGAGCTGCTTGACGGCGTCGAGTTCGCCGACACCGACGTGACTGCGCTGGTAACGTTCCTGGAAGCGCTCACCGACGACGACGCCCGCGACCTCGGATACCTCGTCCCCGAGCGCGTGCCGAGCGGGTTGCCCGTCGACTGAGAGCTGGTCCCACGAATTTGCAGTAGGCGCCGGCAACAGGCTACAATCGCGGGCGGACAACGTCCCGGAACGCTGTCGGGTGGGGTGCTTCACACGACCCACCCGTTTTAGTTGCGGGACGTGGAGGAAGCGATGGATCTGACGCGAGCAGCGGTCGAGGTGCTAGAGCCCCTCGGCTACGAGGTGCTA
>DASROV010000244.1:0-9374 GCA_035646755.1 Trueperaceae bacterium
CGAGCCTGGTGAAGGGGTGCTCGTCTACGCCGGCACGGGCAGCGTCGCGCTGCACCTCGCCGCCGACGGCACGAGCGTGCGGGCCGGCGGGCACGGCTACCTCATCGACGACGCCGGTGGCGGCTTCTGGATCGGCCGTGAGACGTTGAAGCGACAGTTGCGACGCGCCGATGCGTCCGGGGCGCCCGCTGGCGGCGCCCTGGCGAACGCCGTCTTCGCGGAGCTTGGTGGGTCTTCCTGGCAGGCGGTGCGCGCCGCGGTCTACGGCGGCGGACGGGCGCGGCTGGCCGCCCTCACCCCGTTGGTCGCCCACGCCGCGCACCGCGGCGACCCGGACGCCGTGGCCGTGCTCGAGGCCGCTGGCAAGGAGTTGGCGCGCCTAGCGAACGTGGTGAGCGGGAGGCTCGGCCGACTGCTGCCGGTCGCCTTGGCGGGCGGCGTCGCCGCCTGCGGCGAGCCGCTGCTCGCTCCCCTGCGCGCGGCGTTGCCTGGCGCCGCTGAGCTTGCTGTCGCGGCAGGCAAGCCGGTCGAGGCCGCCGCGCGGCTTGCCTCGCGGTTACGCGACGGCTCGGTGTCGCTCCCCGAACCGGCTTTGTTCAGGCCACCGGGTTGAGACTCTCGATGACCTCGACCTCAACATCGTGTTCGGCGGCAACCTGACGCCACAGTTGAGCGTCGTCGCCTCTGGCGCTTAGGTAGATGAACTGGCGGCAGTCGGCCTTGGCGACGCTTATCACGGCGCTCGCCACCTCCCTGAAGCGTTGCGCGTCAGACGTGGTAAGCGCCTCGTCGAGGAAGAACGGCAGCGGCAGGCTCGCCTCCTCCGATTCGAGGGCGAAAGCTAGCCTCGAAGCGAGGAGCAGTTGTGACCGCGTGCCCGTCGACAGCTCGGTGAGGTCAAGGGCACGTCCCGAACCTACATCTCTTGCTCCCAGGCGGCGGCCCCCGCTCCCGCCGACGCCCGGTTCGAAGGTAAGCGCGAAGTCATCGTGCGTGAAGCGGGCGAACCAACCCGCCGCCCGTTCGAGCGCGGCCGGCCGGCTGCCCGCCTCGTGCTCGGCCTCGACGGTGTCGAGCATGAACTCGGCCGCCGCCAGCTCGCTGGCGACCTGCCGATGCGCGAGCAGCTCGTCGGTCGCGGCGCGCACCCCAGCCGCCGCCTGCTGCAGACGACGCTCGGAGCTGGCGTTCTCGACGTCACGTTCCGTGCGGTGGATGTCGCGGCTGAGCTCCTGCGCTCGCTCGGAGGCCTGCTCGGCTAGGACCGCGGCGGCCTCGAGGCCCGCATGATCGTGGGCGAGCGCCGCAGCGAGCAGTTCCTGGTCGTAGCTCACACGTGAGCTGAGTTCGTCGATAAGCGCCTCCTTCGCGCGGAGGCGCTCCCGGGCGTCGCGCCAGGCCGGCAGCCGGGCAACCAACGCGCTTAGTTCGTGCTGCGCGGCGTCAAGCCCGGCGGCCGGATCGACCGGAAGCCTGGCCCGCGCGAGGATGTCGGTCAACCGGCTCAGCTGGCCTTGCGCCTCGGCATCGAGCCGCTTGCGCTCGCGTCGCAACCCGTCCTGCTCGACCAGCAGGGTGTCACGGGCCTGGGCCCTGCGCAGCAGTTCGCGGCAGCGCGCCCGGATGACGGTCGGATCGGCGAGGCCGGGCTCGGCGGCCGTCGGCGGCGCGCCGTCCTGAAGCAGAAAGTGGGTGAGCCGCTTCGTCAGGGCGGCGGCCTCGAGAGAGTGGCGGCTGAACTCCGCAGTGGCGCCGTCGAGCAACGCCCGCGTCGCCTCGACCTCGCGCGCCGCCTGCAGCCACAGCGTGAGGCTGATGTCGGGAGCGACGCCGAAACCTACCTGGTCGCGCATCGCCTCCAACTCGGCCTGCAATCCTTGCAGGCGCTGCTGCGCGAGGCGGGAATCGCCGGTAAGTTGACGAAGCCGCTCGTCGTAGCGCTCGGCCTCACGCTCGGAGGTCTCCCGGCGGGCGATCTCGTCGTCGATGTCGAGGATCATGTCGATCACCGAGCTGTGGCTCCACTCGTCAGGGAGCGTGATGTCGGTGGCGTCTTGTCGCGCCGCCACGTCGGCCTCGATCCGTGCCGTTACCGCTGATCTGGGCGGTTGGAGGGCCAGCCTGGTCACGCCGAGCCAGATCGCCGTGGCGCCGGACAGGCCGGCGAGCCAGCCGCTGGGGGCACCGGCGCCGGCCGCCGCCACGGTGACGACCGCCAGCCCGAGGGCGATGGCCCAGGCCCAATCGGGACGGCGCGGCTCCCTCAGCGGTTCCTGCAACCACCTCACGAGTTCGTATCGGATCCCGCGCAGCGGCGCGGCCATACCGTCCATGGTCCGGCCGCCGCGGTACACACCGGCGGACACGTCAAGCAGTCCGTCTTCGCCCTCGGCCGGCTCGACGAGGCGGCTTATCTCCTCAAGTTGCCGCCGCCGCTCATGCAGCTCGGCGCGGGCGGCCTGGCGCTGGTCCAAGAGGCGCTCGATCTTCTCGAGCGTCTCGGCATCGAGACGGATCACGGGCAGCTGCGCGCTCGACGTCACGCCTGTTGACCCGGCAGGCAACGGCCCACCGAGGCGCCGCAAGGCCTCACCGTGGCGGACGCGCAGCCCGGCGATCTCGCGCTCCTTGCTCGAGAGTTGCTCGCTTGCGGTGACGAGCGACTCCGCCAGGTCGAGATTGAGTTCGGCGGTGGCCACGCTGAGGTGAACTGGCAGACCGAGTTCGGCGAGGCTCTCCGCCGCGCGGGCAGCCAGCATGTCGAGCCGTTTCCGGTCGTGTTCGCACTGTGCCATGGCGCTGTGTGCCTTGACGAACTCATCGGCCTCGTTGCCGAGCAGGTCACCAAGGTGTGCTGGATACGCGGCGAGTTCGGCCACGACCGTATCGCGTTCGAGAGAGGCGCCGAGGAGCCGGTTCGCGTCGGCGATGAGATGCTTGCGTGCGGCCCCGGTCAGTGACCGCGCGAGTTCGCTCTTGGCGCCCGCCAGCTTGGCCTCCTGGCGGTGAAGCTCGGCTCGGCTACGCCGCAACTCGGCGTGCGCGGCCGTGGCGGCGCGCAGCTCAGCGGCCAGCTTCTGGCCCTTCTCCGCCTGGGTGCCGATGGCGCGCCGCACCGCCTTGAGGTCGATGCCGCCGGACAGCTCTTTGTCGAGGCGTTGAGCGATGTGGGCATCGAGCCGCTCGCGCTCCGCGCGGGCCCCGTTGCCGCGCTTGCCCTTCGACTCGTCGTCGGCCGGGCCGAGCAGGTCCTCGAGGCGCAACACGTAGGTGCCGATGAGGTGCCCTGGTGGTAGTCGTGGCGGCTCGACCTGCGAGCCACCGCTCTCCCAGCTCACGACCTTGCCCAGTCGCCTGGCGCTGTACGCCACACCGTGAGGGTCGACCAGTTCGGCCTGGGCGTCGACGATCTCATCGTCCTGCTCGCCGGGGTAGAGGATCGCCAACAGTGCCCGGATGAGGCTACTCTTCCCCGAGGCGTTGGGGCCGAGCACGACGTTCACCCCTGGCCCGAAGCGAGCGATCTCGACGAGATGCTCGAGACCGGGAAGGGTGTTTATGCGCAGCGCCGTCAGCCTCATGAAGCGCCCATCAGGTCGATGAGCTCGAGAGCCGCCTGACGCAGCTGGTCGGCCACTACCGCGTCGGGTAACTCGGGCGGCTCGAGCCCGCGGTAGTGGCGGCCCGCAGCCACGGCAGCCAATGCGCCGCGACCCCGTGCGAGCAGCTCCTGCTGTTCCGGCGACGGAGGCCCGTCGAGCATCAGCAGCTTGCGGGCCAGTAGCGCCAGCGGATCGCTGCCGGCGGCCGCCGTGGCGAGGTCGATGGCCGGCAGGACCTCGAGCCTTACGTCGTGGACGAAGTAGCTCACGCCGTCGAGCGTGAGCAACAGCTCGCGCGGGTCGTCTTCCGCCAGCCGCTTGGCGAGCTCGGAGCGTAGCGCGCTGCGCCCGGCGATGACCAGGCGGCACCCCACGGCCACGGCGCCGGAGTCGAGCAAGGCGTGCTCGTCGCGCAGGCGCGCGTGCAGTTGGTTGAAGGCGAGGGCCACCGCCTGGCCGCTGTCGGCCGCGTCGCGCAGGCCGCTCACGTCAAGGGTGACGGTCTCGAAGCGCAGCGGTGAGAGCGGCACCGGATCGAGTGTGATCGCGCCGTCAGCGACGTCGAGCAGCCACGCCCCGCGACCGCCCTCCTCACCGGGGTCGGCGGCGAAGATCGAGCCGAGGTAACCGCTAACCGGCGCGGGCGCGCCGCCGTGGCCGCGCCGAGCGGCGTCACCCTTGACGGGCGTGAAGCCGCCGACGTCGGGCCGGTGGACGTGCCCGAGGAGCCAGGCATCGACCGCCGCGGCGGCGAGCTCGGCCGAGGTTACGGGCGCGTAACGGCTGCCGCCCTGGTCACGGTCACAGTGCAGCAGCCCCACGATAGGGGCGGGCGCAAGGCCAATTAGCGCCGAAGGCAACGTCGCCAGCGGCGAGTTCGTCACGCTTCGCGCCGGGTACGACCAGCCCACGACGTGCACGAAGTTCGCGCCGTCGTCGAGCGTGTGGGTCTGCCAGAGGCCACCCTCACCGAGCAGCACCAGCTCGGGCACAGCCCGCGCCAGTCGCGGCAGCACCTCGACATCGTGATTGCCCGAGACGGCGAGGACGGCGATGCCGGCGGCCACCAGCTCCTCGACGCCCGCCTTCAGGTCGCCGAAGGCTTCGAAGAAGTCGTGCTCGTCGTCGAGGACATCACCCGCGAGGAGCACCGCGCGCACCTCGCGCTCCTTGGCGACGTGCACCAGGCGCCGCCAGGCGGCCGCCGGCGTGAGCTCGGCAGACGCCGACAGCAGAGCCGCAGGCAGGCGTGACGGCTGGCGACCCAGGTGCAGGTCGGCTGCGCACAGGAGCTTCATGTCTTCACAACCGTACCGCCTGCGGCCCCGGCTTAGCGACGTGACTAGGCAGTAACCAAGGCCCTTTGGGTCGCAGCCCGGCGGCCCACGGCCGTTGCCCACGCCGGCGCGTCGCCAGCAAGGCTGCGCCGCCTGGGGCGAAGCCCGCCGACGATATACCGCCGCAGCCGGTTGACACACTTGTTATATGTCAATTAGAACTATAAGATCTTCTCATGCTCATCACTATCGACAGCCAGGCGAGCGACCCGATCTACACCCAGATCGTGCGCGAGATCCGCCGGGCCATCGTACGAGGCGAGGTAAAGGCCGGCGAGCGCCTGCCCGCCGCGCGGGTCCTCGCCGACTCCCTCGACGTCAACATGCACACCGTTCTGCGGGCCTACACCGAGTTGCGCGAGGCCGGCGAGATCGACCTCAGGCGCGGTCGCGGCGCGGTAGTGCTGGCGCGCGAGCGCCTCGACGCCGAGGTCGCCGCCGCCCTCAACCGACTGCTCGAGGTCGCCAAACGCAAGCGCGTGTCATTGAGCGAACTGCATCAAGCCATCGACGAGAGAGGTAACAGATGAACCAGTTGGACCCCGCCGAGTCCCGCCTCAGGCGGGCCCACCTGACCCTCACCGCAGGCCTCGTCGGCGCCACGATTGTCACCTACGTCAGCGCGCTGCTGCTCACCTGGCCCGAGCTACCGGCAACCATGGCGACCCACTTCGGGATCAACGGCGTGGCCGACGAGTTAATGCCGACGCCACAGGCAGTCGCCGTGCAGGGCCTGGTAGTTATCGGCGTGCCGCTGACGATGATGATTGTGTTCGGGGCGACACGCTGGTGGCAGAGTGAGTACGCGCGTTCCTTCTCCGCACTTCTTGGCGGCCTCAGCGCCGGGCTGGGCACCTTGTTCGTCGCGCTACTCGTGGCTCACGAGGGCATCGCTGATCCGACCCTCGTCACCTTGAGCGCCCGCACCGGCCTGTTGGCCATCGGCATCGGCGTGCTGGTGGCCCTCGTCGCGCGGCTGGTGCTGCCGAAACCGCTGCCAAGGGGCGCGCCCGTGCGCGTCGAGCCGTTGGCGCTCGCGCCCACCGCTCGCGCCAGCTGGTTCGGGCGCGCCACCGTCGGCAAGTTCGCCCTCGCCGCGCTAGCCGGCGGCCTTGCGCTCATGGTGTTGGCCGCGATCGTCTCGAACATCTGGTGGTTGTGGCTGTTCGTCCTACTACTGGTGGTGCTGGCGTTCGGCATGGCCAGCTTCGAGGTAACGATCGATGGGTCCGGCCTCTCATGGCGCGCGGCGCTCGGCGTGCCTCGCGGCCACATCGACCTGGCCGCCATCGACGGGGCAGCGGTGATCGACGTCAGCCCCGGCGATTACGGCGGCATCGGACTGCGGTTACTGGCGGGCCGCCTCGGCATCATCACCCGTGCCGGGCCCGCGCTGCTGGTGAGCCACGCTAGCCGTAAGTTCGTCGTCACGGTCGACGATCCCGCTGGCGCCGCCGCCCTCATCGAGGGCCTCAGGGCCGGCAGAGCTTCCCGGCGACCAGCGGGTAGCGCGCGCCGGTAGCCGCTGGCAGCACGTTGGGCTCGCCGTGATAGGCCATGTAGCCCATCACGGCCATGGCCAGCGTCTCGCGGTCCTTGTCGTCGTAGCCGAGTTCGGCGAAGGTCATGGCGGGCAGCGAGAGAGCCGTCTGCAGGCCAGCCATCAGCTCGGCGTTGCGCGCGCCACCGCCCGCCACCAGCACCTCGCCGGTAGCGCCGGTCGGCAGGTATTGCTCGACGGCCCGCGCGACCGTCACTGCGGTCAGCCGCGTGAGCGTCGCGAGCAGGTCGGCTGGAGAGACTTCCTCCCCGGTTGGCCAGCCGCGCTCCAGCGCCCAATCGAGGTGGAAGTACTCGCGGCCGGTTGTCTTGGGCGTGGGCAGGTGGAAGTACGGGTCGGCGAGGAGCCGCGCCAGGGCTTGCTCGTCGACCCGTCCGCCGGCCGCGACGCCGCCGGCCTCATCCCGCTCGAGCCCTAGGAAGCGCTGCGCGGCCTCGTCGAGCAGGCAGTTGCCTGGCCCTGAATCGAACGCCCGCACACCCGCCGGGTCACCGTCGGCCGGCAGGTAGGTGAGGTTGGCGATGCCGCCGATGTTCAACACCGCGCGCGCCACGCCCGGCCGGGAGTAGAGCAGGTGATCGGAGAAGCTGACGAGGGGCGCGCCTTGGCCGCCCGCGGCGATGTCGGACTGGCGGAACTCCGCGACCGTCGGCACCCTGCACGACTGCGTGACGACAGCGGCCTCGCCGAGTTGCAGGGTGCTCTTCACGCTCCAGCCGCGCTGCGGGTCGGGCCGCGGGATGTGATAGACGGTCTGCCCCGAGAGCGCCACCAGCTCGATCTTCGCGCCGGCGGGCTCCGCTGCCACCGCGGCGGCCTGGGCGGCAGCTGTTACCTGGGCGTAGAACTGGCCGACGAGTTGGTGCAGCTCGGTGATGAGCACGACGTTCGAGCGCTGTGGGTCGAGCGCCTCCCGTAGGCGGCCCCGCAGTTCCAGGGGGTAGTCGTGAGCGCTGCGCCCGAGGACCTCCCAGCGGAGGCGCTCGCCGCTGCGCTCGAGGCGGACGGTGACGGTGTCGACGCCGTCGAGCGAGGTGCCCGACATCACGCCGAGCACGACCATGGGCGGCAGGTCAGTCACCGCTGCCGAAAGCCTCCGCTACCAGGGCGTGGACGTCACGGCGCAACTTCACGATGCCCTCGGTAGAGCCACGACGGGGGTGCACGCGGTTGCTGAGCAGCACACAGGCCCAGCCTTGGCGGGGCTCGACGACGAGGCTGGTGCCGGTGAAGCCGGTGTGACCGTAAGCGTCGCCAGACAGCCTCTCACCGATGGGCCAGTTGTCGGAGTTGAGCCGCCATAACAGGCCGCGGCGCGGGCCGTTGCCCTGTGAGCGGTCGCGAGTCGCCTCGGCCAGCCACTCGGCGCCGGCGAACGGCGCTCGTGAGTTGAGCCATGACTGGGCGTAGCGAGCCACGTCGCCCGCCGTGCCGAACAGTCCGGCGTGGGCCGCCACGCCCGCCATCACCGAGGCGTTCTCGTCGTGCACCTCGCCCTGCAGTACGCGCCCGCGCCAGCCGTCGTCTTCGGTGGCGGCGACGTTGGCGCCGCTCGGGAGCGGGCCGTAGCCGGTAGCGGTAAGGCCGAGCGGCTCGTAGACCGTGCGGCGGGCGACTGCATCGAGACGCTCGCCGGTGACGCGCTCGATTATCGCGCCGAGGATCATCACCCCCAGGTCGCTGTAGTCGTACTCACCGCGCACGCCGCTCAGCTTGGTCTGCAGCACGTTGGCCGTGGCGGTGCGGCGGTCGCTTACCCAGGCGAACAGCGGCGTCCAGGCCGGCAGCCCCGAACTGTGCAGCGCCAACTCCTCGATGCTGACGCTGGCCAGCGAAGGGGCCTCCTGGAACCAGCCGGCGTTGGCGAAGAAGCGCTCGACCTTGTCGTCGAGCTTGACCTCGCCCGCCTCGAGCAGGCTGAGCAGCAGCGGCAGGCAAGCCACTACCTTGGTAAGGGAGGCCAGATCGTAGCGCGTGTCGGCGTCGACGGCGACGCCGCCGTAACTGCGGGCGCCGGCCACTATCGGAGCCAAGGTGGCCGTGGTCGTCGCGACTTGGAGGACAGCGCCGGGGGTGACGAGGCCGGCGATCGCCGCGCAAAGGATCTCTTCTGCTGCCGCCGCGAACGACGCCTTGCTGGCAGGCTCATGCCGCTCACCGACGGCGCTGTCGCCCTGGCTGAGCGGACCCATGCTATCGGCTCCCGAACTGGCTGTCATGCGCGAGACGGTACCACGCCAACGCGCACTGGCCTAGGAGTGGTACAGCGGGTGGCCGGCTCGAGCCGTCCCCCCCGGCAGCCACTACAATGCTGCATGCCTGCGTGCCTTTACCGCCTCGTGGGCTTCTCCTAGATGACCCATGATGTCCTGCTCCTCACCGCGCTGACGCTCCTGCCCTTCGTCGGTAGCGGCCTTGCCTCGTTCCTGCCGACGAGGGCCCGTACGGCGGCCGCGGTGCTCGCTGGAGCCGTATCAGTGGCCGGAGTGGTGTTGACGGTCATGCTCTACCCGGCCGTGGCCGGCGGCCGGGTCCTCAAGCACAGCTTCGGCGAGCTGCCCGGGCTCGGCATCGATCTCAGCCTGAGGATCGACGGCATCAGCTGGCTGTTCGTGCTGCTCATCACCGGCATCGGCGCGCTCGTCGTCATCTACGCCCGCTACTACATGTCGGCCGACGACCCGGTGCCGCGCTTCTTCACTTTGTTGCTGGCGTTCATGGGCGCGATGCTGGCTCTCGTCGTCTCCGGCAACCTCATTCAGATAGTGTTCTCGTGGGAGCTGACGAGCCTCTTCTCGTTCCTGCTCATCGGCTACTGGTATCACAACGACAACGCCCGCGACGGCGCCAGGATGGCGCTGATAGTTACCGCGC
>DASROV010000245.1:0-5384 GCA_035646755.1 Trueperaceae bacterium
CCTTATGCGCAGTCGCAGGGCGTTGAGCTTGATGAAGCCGTCGGCATCGCCCTGGTTATAGACGCTGTCCTCCTCGAAGGTGACGACGTCCTGGCGGTAGAGGCTGTTGGGAGAGCGGCGACCGAGAACGCTTGTTCCGCCCTTGTAGAGCTTCAGGCGAGCCTCGCCGGTGACCGGCGTCTGGATGTCGTCCATGAGGCGCTGCATGGTCTCGCGCTCCGGCGAGTACCAGAAGCCGTTGTAGACGGCGGCGGCGTAGCGCGGCACGAGATCGTCGCGGAGCTGCATCACCTGTCGGTCGAGAGTAAGCGACTCGACGGCTTTGTGGGCATGGAAGAGCAGCGTGCCGCCAGGCGTCTCGTAGCAGCCGCGCGACTTCATGCCGACGAAGCGGTTCTCGACGATGTCGACGCGTCCCACTCCGTGCCGGCCGGCCAGCTCGTTGGCTTTGACGAGCAGCTCATACGGCTCGAGGCGCTCGCCGTTTATCGCGACCGGGGTGCCACGCTCGAAACTCACGGTGACGACCTCGGGGTCGTCCGGTGCGTCCTCGGGGTCGACGGTGAGCTTCCACATGCCGCGGGGCGGGGCCGCCCATGGGTCTTCGAGGATGCCGCCCTCGTAGCTGATGTGGAACGAGTTGGCGTCGGTGGAGTACGGCTTCTCCTTGGTTACTGGGACGTCGATGCCGTGCTCGGCGGCGTAGGCGATGCAGTCCTCGCGGCCCTTGAGGTCCCACTCGCGCCAGGGCGCGATCACCTCGATGTCGGGCTTGAGGGCGTAGGCCGAGAGCTCGAAGCGGACCTGGTCGTTGCCCTTGCCGGTGGCGCCGTGGACCACGGCGTCGGCACCCTCGGCCGCGGCGATCTCGACCATCTTCTTGGCGATGAGCGGCCTGGCGAAGGAGGTGCCGAGCAGATAGTAGCTCTCGTAGATGGCGCCCGAGCGCAGCACGGGGAAGACGTAATCGGCCACAAACTCCTGGCGCAAGTCGACCGCGTAGGCTCTCGTGGCGCCGGTTCGCAGCGCCTTTAGGCGCGCTTCCTCGACCTCGTCGCCCTGGCCGATGTCGGCGGTGAAGGCGATAACCTCCGCGCCGTACGTCTTCTTTATCCAGTGAAGGATGACCGAGGTGTCAAGCCCGCCCGAGTAGGCGAGCACCACCTTGTCGATCTTCTTGCCGTCTTGCGCCATGCCCCTGCCTCCTGATCGTGGTTAGTCGTCGTTTCTCGCCGTTCGAACCAAACTCGCCAAGCGAGCGCGGCGGCGAGTCGCTCGCGCTCGTGCGCTGCTGGCCGCCTCGGCGCGCAGTGACGGCATGAAGACGTCCGGCGCGGCCTTGGCGCCGCTAACTACGTCGGGATCGGGTGAAGGTTCGCGTCATCAAGTCGCTCGTCTCGTTGTGGCTGCCAGCAACCTTTGCTTATGCATCCGCATCGATAACCATGCAACATTATCACCGTGAGGGGAAGATTATCAAGGCGTCTTGGACAGCTTCGTAGCGTGCGAGGCTGAGCGTCTTGGCGCGTTCCTCACGCCGGCGATGATGGCCGTCGCAAGGATGAGCGAGCCGCCGATGATGCCGCTCACACCGAGCCGTTCGCCGAACAGTAGCGCAGCCAGGAGGGCCGCCAGAAGCGGCTCGACGGTGGCCACGAGCACGGCCCGCGACGCCTCGACGGTGCGCAGGCCGGTGTAGTAGACGAAGTATGCGAGGTAGGTGGATAAGGTGCCCATCAACGCGAGGTCTAGCCAGACGGCGCTCGAGCTCACTCGCAACACGTCGAACTCCACCAGCGGCAACAGGCCGAGCGCGCCGAGCGGCATCACGTAGGCGAAGATCGTCACCGGCCGGTAGCGCCGCAACGCCCACTTCCCGAACAGGTAGTAGCTGGCGTAGCTGGCGCCGGCCGTAAGGCCCCAGGCGACAGCGGTGAGGCTGGCGGTGGCGCCGTCGCCGCGCGTTACTAGCAGCACGCCGAGCATTGACATCAGCACCAAGGCGATCTTCAGCGGGGTGAGCCGCTCGCCGAGGAACACCGCGGCCAGCACCGCGACGAAGGCCGGAGCGGTGTAGAGCAGCACGAACGCCAGGCTCACACCGCCCGCCTCGATCGCGAGGTTGAGCGCGGCATAGAAAAGCGTGACGCCGACGAGCGCGAACGCGGTGAAGGCCGGAGCGTCCCGGGGTGCAAGCCGTAGCTTCTTGAGCAGCGCGGCGTGGACGATGAACAGCGGCGACGCCAGCGCAGCACGCCAGAACGCGATCTCGAACGCCGGCACGCCGGCTCCCAACAGGCGTGTGGAGAAGACCCCGAGCAACGCCCACAGCACCGCCGCGAGCAGCACCAGCCAGTAGCCGGTGGTCGCCGTGCCCGTCACCGCCTAGGTGTCGAGGTCGCTAAGGCCGTACTCGCGCCGCGGCAGCGCCGCTTCTCTCTTGAGCTCGCGCATGCGTCTGCGGTAAGACACGGACTCCACGATGAACGCGACGATGTTGAGCAGGTAGATCACCGCCAGGACGATGAGGTCGGTCCTCAACGGGAAGGTCGGTTCGGCCGAGAACGCGAAGAAGTGGATGAGCGTGTCGATCCCGAATATCGCCCACGGCACCAGCAGCAGGATGCCCCACAGCTCGTCGGCCAGGCCGCTGCCGGGCAAGAGCAGCGCCAGCACGTGATAAAGCAGCGTGCGCGGAGCGTTCCTGGCCGAAGCGGGCCTCGGGATGAGCAGCGTGATGATGGTCCAGGCTACCCAGACCAGGAACAGGACGACGAGTGCGATCCACAGCCATTGCGGGCTCAGAGCCCGTAACTGCGTGAGGGTCGTCCACGGGTTGGTGAAGGCGGCGCCGAGCGCAGCGAGGTAGTTACCGCCGGAGGCTCGCCTTAGCTCGCCGCGAGCGGGCGCGGCCAGCAGCGGCTCGCCCGGCCGGTAGGCGGCCAGGAGGCGCGACGGGTGCTCTTCCACCAGCCCGAGGTTGTAAGACGCCTCGGGGTGCCGCGGCTCGAGCTCGAGTGCCAGCCGGTAGAGCTCGTCGTCGCCCCGCAGCACGCCGAGATTGTTCATCGCGTCGGCGTCTTCGCTTAGTTCACGGTAGAGGGCCGTGGCTCGTTCCTCATCGCCGGCGGTCTGAGCGGCGTAGCCGAGGAGATAGGCTCGCTCGGGACCCGGCGGGAGGCTCTGCTCGATGGTCTCCTGACTCGTCACGCTCGCGAGCGAGCCGAAGCCGAGGCCGGCGGGCAGGTCGTCGCTGTTGCGAACCCAGCCCGTGAGGGCCGCCATGACGAGCACGGCCGCGAACAGCAGCAGGATGACCAGCTTCTCGGTGATGGTCGCGTAACGCAGCGTGAAGAAGCGGGCGGTACGGCCAGGGTCGTGGCCCACTTCGGCGCGGGCGGCGAGGTGCACGGTCTGCGCACGCCAGTACTTCGCCGCCAGCGTCAGATGAAGAGCGAGGATGGCGACCAACAGGGCGATCACGCCGTACCAGCCAGTGGAGCCGAGCGCCCGGGCGGCGCGCTGGAGGGTGCTGCGGATCTCGAAGCGCTGGCCGCCTCTGGCTCGCTCGTCCCAGGTGGCCGCTTCCTCGGCGCGCGCCCTCGACCGCAGGTCGTCGGCGTAGGCGGCAAGCAGAGTGTTGCTCGTCGGCGCCGCGTCGGAGGTGAGGCGGTAGAGCCAAGGCGCCCAGAAGTCGACGGCCTCGTCGTCGGAGCGCTCGAGGGCGTCGCGCAGCGAGCTGGCCGGGAAACCGTACGCCGCGGACGCCGCTTCGTCGAAGAGCAACGAGCCGCGGTAACCGCGCGCGACGAAATCGTCAAGAGCGGCGTCCATGGTCTGGGCCGCCAGCTCGAGGTCGCGGTTCGGTTGCGCCAGGAAGGCGTTGGCAAGCCGGCCGTACTCGTAGAAGGTCTGGGCCCGAGCCAAGGCGTTGCGCCTAAGCGCGATGAGTCGCTGCGGCTGCTCCTCGGCCGCCGCCAGGTATAACCACGGGTTGGTCGGATCCTTGGCCAGTTGCGCGACCGGGTCGCGTACGTCAGCCTCCCTCTCCAGCCAGCCGAACAGCTCGGGGTCGGTGTCGAAAGCGTGAGTGGCGGTCTCGTCGGGTGGCCACGGCAGCAGCTCGGTCGCTCCCGAGGCGTAGCGCACCGTGACCGTAACGCCCCCGACTACCTCACCGTTCGAAGCCTCGATGGCCCCGACCTTGGCCGGCAACCGGTCACGCCGCGTGACTGTCCCGGTGGCCGCGTCGATCTCGAGCACGTGGTTGCCGTGTCCGACTAGCACCGTGCCGTCGCGCTGGAGTAGACCGTCGGTGCCGCCGCTCGACGACCCGAAGTCCAGTCGCCACGCCTCCTCGCCGTCGACCTCGGCGACCACGGCGTCCCCGACGATGGCGACATCGGGCCGTGCCGAGCCCGCCGCTGGCGCCTCTTCGGCACCGGGCTCCGGTTGCTCGTCAGCACCCTCAGGCTGTTGGGGCTCGGCCCCCGGCGCGGCGTCGTCTTGCGCCCCGTCTTCCTGCGCGTCGTCTTCCTGCGCGCCTTCTTCCTGCGCAGCGCCATCCTGCGGCTCGTCTTCCTGCCTCGCGCCTTCCTGCGCGCCGTCTTCCTGCGCCGCGCCCCCCTGCTCGTTGGCGCCGACCTGGACGGTCAAGCGGGCGTCGATCCGCGGCCCGCTTAGTGACACGGTGTACGACCCGGCGTTGCGCAGCAGTGCGTCGACCCTAAGGCCGCCTCTGACGTCGGTCGATACCTCGAGCGTGCGCTCCTCCTCCGACGAGCCCCCGGGAGGGACCAACGACACGGTGTACGTCGCGTTCGGTTCGAGGTTCTGACCACTGAGGTGCAAGGTGTCGCCGACCTCGTAGGTGAACGAGTCGAGGGCTATCGAGGGCGTGCCCTGTGAGGCCGCCGGCGGTGGCAACTGCGCCGTGGCGAACGCCGCGGACGCCGCCACCAGGCAGACGGCCACGACGGCGAGCAAGCCCAACACGCCTTGGTGCTTCGTTGACGTCGAGGTTGGCGCTCCAGACGGGAACATGTGCTTACCTTACAGCACCGGAACACCGTCATCGACGTCCCGGCCGGTCCCCGGAAGCGTGCATTTCTGCCGTCCGCGCCGGCAACTATCGTTGCTATAGTGTGCCGATGCAGGGCGCCGAATGGGCTCGCCTCTCCCATCCGTTCACACCAGAGGCCATCGGCTGGTACGTCGTCGAGTTTTCAGAGGACCGTGCGCACGGCCGCTTGGCTCCGTACCTGAAATCGGCGGCCGTGATCTCGCGCCTCGACGAAGTGTGCGGTCGCTCCAACTGGTCGTTCCAGCTCGCCCCCTTGGGCGCGCATGCGCTCGTGTGCAACCTCACGGTGGCTGGCGTCGGC
>DASROV010000246.1:0-2032 GCA_035646755.1 Trueperaceae bacterium
CGACCAGTTCGAGCAGCTGGTCGACGCGCTTGCGGATGCGGTCCTCCTCCCACTCGAGCAGCCGGGGGACGACAGCGATGTTGTCGAACACGGTCATGTGCGGGAACAGGCCGATCTGCTGGATGGCGTAACCGATCTTGCGCCGCAGCTCCTCGGCCGGCACCTCACGGTTGTCCATGCCCTGCACGGTTATGCGGCCACTGGTCATGGGGATCAGGCGATTGACCATCCGCATGCTGGTCGTCTTGCCGCAGCCCGACGGCCCGATAAGTACGCAGATCTCTCCCTCGGGAACTTGCAGGCTCAGGCCGTCGACCGCTCGCACACCGTCGGGATACTGCTTCACCACGTTCTCGAACTCGATCATGTCGCCGTCCTCTGGCCGGATGGCCGGCTCCTTAAGCATGGGCTTTCGACGAAGGCGCTACAGATGCCTGATACCGGGTGATGAAAGGAGCCGCTCGATCGCCTGCAGGCCGGCATCGAGGAGGACGGCAAGAAGCACCGCCGGTATCGTGCCGAGCAAGATCTGATCGATCGACGTGTTGTTGATGCCGTTGAAGATGAAGTCGCCGAGGCCGCCCGCGCCGATCACCGAGGCAACCGCCGCGATGCCTATCAGCGCCACGCCGGCGTTACGAACGCCGGCCATGATTACCGGCATGGCGATGGGCAACTCGATCTGGAAGAAGCGCTGGGAAGCGGTCATGCCCATGCCCCGCCCGGAGTCGATGATGGCGTTGTCGACGTTCTTGAGCCCTGCGTAGGTGTTGCGCACCAGCGGCAGCAGCGAGTAGAGGGTGAGCGCGATGACCGCGGGAGCCACGCCGATGCCGGAGACGCCGAGGTTCCTCATGGTCAGCGAGGCGAGGCTGTCGACGTTGGCAAGATAGCGTTGGCCGCCCTGGAACAGTGCGATCAGCAACACCGCGGCGAACGCCAGGTAGCCGGCCCGTGACAGGTACATCAACAGCCTTCGCGCGCGCCGGGAACGCATCGAACGTTGGACGAACCACAGCGCCAGCCCCGCCAGCAGGAACACCAGCATCAAGGTGCGCAGCGTGGCGAACGGCTGACCGCTGGAGCCGAAGGCCACGAAGCTGACGCGGAACAAGAAGCTGCTGAGGACGACGACAAGCAACGCCAAGGGCACCGCGGTGACCACCGCGCACAGCAGGACAACCGCTTGGCGCGCTCGCCCACCGAGAGCGGCGGCGAAACGCCGGTAGAGCAGTAACAACACCACCGCGGCTGCCAGCACGGTGACGAACACCAGTCCGACCCCGCCGGCCCGGCTACTGCCAAGCCACGCCAGCGGCACCAGGAGCACACCGAACAGCGCGAGGCTCGGGACGGTCTGGATGATGCCGACGGCGTAGAGCAGGACCGGGGCCACGCGCTCATCACGCGACGCCCACAGGCCCAGCCCGATGCCGAGCATGAAGCCGATCGCCAGCGACACGGCCACCAGTAGCGTGTGCTCGAGCACGGCCCTGCCTAGCAGCTCGCCGCGCGCCTGGAACTCGACCACGACCGAGTAGACGTCGAAGGCGCCGAACGCGAACAGCACGGCGATCAGCAGTGCGCCGCCCCAGCTCGCGACGAGGCGAGCCACGCGCGAGACACCCGCGTTGAGTAGGTCGCGCACACCGGCGAACAGCACCACGTAGCCGCCGACCAGCCCCAACGCCACGGCGGCCGACGGCAGGATGCGGGGATTGCGGATGATGTCGCCCTCGCCAAGCAACGAAGCCGCGTCGGTTAGGAGCCTTCCGCCTTCCACGGCCGGGAGGAGGAGCGTGAGCAGCAGCAAGGCGTTGCCGATGCCGGCCAGCAGCCAGCCGCGAACTTCCGTGTCGGCGCGTAGCGCCACGAAGAGCGGCAGGACGGCGAGCGCGAAGAGGACCAGGAAACGCTGGTCCCCCTCGAGTTGAAGCAGGAAGAATGACACGCCCGAAGCGATTCGGTTCGGTTTGAGCTCTATCAGCGGCAGGAAGAAGAAGCCGAGGCTGGCGATGAGACCACCCAGAAC
>DASROV010000247.1:0-17242 GCA_035646755.1 Trueperaceae bacterium
ACGCCGACGTCGGCATGTCGGTCGACGGCCCGGAGGTGCTGGCTGAGCGGCTGCCGCTGGCCATCGAAGCCGGCCTCACGCCGGTAGTTCACGCCATCGGCGACGCGGCGACGAGAGCCGTCGTCGAGGCGTTCGCCACGCTGCGCGAGGAGCTGCAGGCGGCCGGGCTGCGGCCGCGGCTCGAGCACGCCCAGCACATGCACGAGGACGACGTCGCGCGCGCGGGCGGCCTCGGCCTCATCACTTCGCTGCAACCGATCCACCTCACCTTCGACGTCGCCGGCATCCAGGCGGTGCTCTCCGACCGCGTCGAGCGCGCCTATCCCATGCGGTCGCTGCTGCGGACCGGGGCGCGCTTGGCGTTCGGTTCCGACGCGCCGGTGGCGTCGCCCGACGTGTTCGCCGGCCTGCGGGCGGCGTGCCGGCGCGCGTCGCCGTCGGGAGTCAGGCTCAATCCGCAGGAGGCGATCTCGCCCGACCAGGCGCTGGCGGCGTATACGACGGGGGGCGCCTTCGCGATCGGGCGCGAGGAGCGCTCGGGGATGCTACGCGAGGGCTTCGACGCCGACCTGGTGATCCTCTCCCACGACCCGCTGGTGGGCCTTGACGGCCTCAGCGTCGTCGCCACGCTCAAGGGTGGCCAGCCGACGTTCGGAGACCTGCCGGCAGCCCGGTACTAGCGGCCTGTCTTAACGGCCTGTCCTAGCGGCCTGTCCTAGCGACCTGTCCTAGCGACCTGTCCTAACGACCGGGGTAGAGCTCGAGTTCGGGGACGCGGCCGCGCGAGGCGAGTGGGCCGCCGTGGCCGGTGCCGATGGCGTCCGCGGTCGTGGGAGCAAGCTGGGGCGAGGCCGTGGAAGCGGCCATCAGGTACAACGCCGCCTCGACGACCGCGTCCACGCCGATCCAGGAAGAGAAGTCGGCGTTGGGCATCGCCTGGCGGTTGGGCGGGGTGTCGATGGTGCCCATGGGGTGCAGGATGCCCGCGCCGATGCCCGTGCCCTTGAGCTCGGCCGATAACGACCTGAAGTAAGCGGCCAGTGCCGCCTTGGCGGCGGCGTAGGCGGTGCGGCCCGGAGCGGCCTGCGTCGCGGCGCCAGCCCCCATCGCGAGCACGAAACCGCCGCCGCGAGCGCGCATGCTCGGTAGTACCGCCTTGGTGGCGACTACCGCGCTGCGGAAGTTCTTGGCCATCATCGCGTCGACGTCGTCGAGACCGGACTCCGTCGCCGGCCGCAAGGTGAAGCCGCCCGCGAGGTTGAGCAGGGCGGCGGGATGGCCGAAACGCTCGTCGGCGGCGGAGACGGCGGCTATCGCGCTGCGAGGCTCGTCGAGGTTCGCACCGAAGGCGGCCACGCGGTCGTCGTCATGCGCTGCGTCGAGCTCCGCGAGCTTGTCGAGCGCGCTGCCTTCCCTGCCGGGTCGGGTAAGCATGGCCACCCGCCAACCGCGCTGCAGGAAGGCGGCGGCCATCGCCGGCCCCACCGAGCCGGCGGCGCCGGTGACGGCGATGTAGGAGTCCTGTGGCGGCTCGTTAGCCGCTGAGCCTGTCGAATCGGGTCGGTCGCTCACGGTCTCGAGTGTAGTACCAAGCCGGCCCCGGGGCGCCCGACTGCGAGCGTAGTCCGGGTTGGCGGCGACCGCAAGCCAGGCGGCGGCTGGCCATGGGAAGAGGCAGCTATACTCTCGCATCGTGCACGAGTCCAACACCGCTGAGGCCAACCACGAGGACAGTCGCGAAAACGGTCGCGAGGACGGTCGCGAGGACGGTCGCGAGGACGGTCGCGAGGCACACGCCGGCCACACGTTCGCTGGCGGTGCGTTCCCCACCGCGGAAGCCATGCTCGACGCGCTGCTCGACCGCGCCAGGGTCGCCTCACGGCGCCTTGGACGTGCCGACCGGGACGCCGGCCTCGAGGCTATCGCGACCGGCCTGCTGGCCGACGCGGAGGCGATACTCGCCGCCAACGCACTCGACGTGGCCGCCGAGCGCGAGGCGGGCACGCCCGCAGCTCTCGTCGACCGCCTTACGCTCGACGAGCCGCGGCTCGCTCGCATCGCCGACGCGGTAAGGCAGGTCGCCGGGCTGCCCGACCCCGTCGGGCGCGTTCTCGACGGCCGGACCTTGGCCAACGGCGTGCGGCTTCGCAAGGTCACGGTGCCGTTCGGGGTCATCGGCATGATCTACGAGTCGCGCCCTAACGTCACGGTCGACGCGGCCGCGCTGGCCCTAAAGGCGGGCAGCGCTGCGCTGCTGCGCGGCTCATCGAACGCGCTCGAGAGCAACCGGGCCATCGTGGCCAGCCTTCGGCGGTCGTTGGCGAGTGCTGGGATCCCCGCTGACGCCGTGCAGCTGGTCGACTCGGCCGATCGCTCACTTGTCACCGGCCTGCTGCGGGCCAACGGCAAAGTCGATCTGGTCATCCCGCGCGGTGGCGCCGGCCTCATCAGGCACGTCGTGCAGAACGCGACGGTGCCGGTGATCGAGACGGGGGTTGGCAACTGCCACGTCTACGTCGATCACGGCGCTGACCTCGAGATGGCCGAGGCCATCGTCCTCAACGCCAAGGTCCAGCGGCCAGGGGTGTGCAACTCCGCCGAATCTTTGCTCGTCCATGTCGACGAGGCACGTAGGTTCCTGCCCGCGGTGCTAGCCGCCCTCAACGAGCGCGGCGTCGAGCTCGTCGGCTGTGAGCGCACCCGTCGCCTACTGCCCGAGCTGGCTCCCGAGCTGACGCAGGCCGTGCCTCTCGCCACCGACCTCGACTGGGACACCGAGTACCTCGACCTCAAGCTGGCGGTGAAGGTGGTAGACGGCCTCGACGACGCGCTCGAGCACATCGAGCGCCACGGCACCCGCCACAGCGAGGCCATCGTCACCAACGACCTCGGCCGGGCCGAACGCTTCCGCCAGGAGGTCGACGCCGCCGCTGTGTTCGTCAACGCCTCGACCAGGTTCAATGACGGCTTCGAGTTCGGCCTCGGCGCCGAGATCGGCATAAGCACGCAGAAGCTCCACGCCCGCGGGCCGATGGGCCTGGCGGAGCTGGTCACCTACAAGTACCTGCTCGACGGAGACGGCCAGGTGCGGGACTGAGCTAGGATCGCTCAGCGCGAGCCGGGATGGGTCCCACGGCACCGAACCCGCGGCACCTCACCGCACGGCACCGAACCGCACCGCGCCGCACCGCGCCGCACCGCGCCGCACCGCGCCGCACCGCGCCGCACCGCGCCGCACCGCGCCGCACCGCGCCGGTGTTGTGAGAACCGCGTCATAGGCTCGATGCCACGGTGGCAGCAAGGGGGAAGCCACCATGAGATTTAGCCTGGCGCCCGAGACCTTACAGCGACTCGACCACCGCATGCAGTTCGTGCTTGGACCAGAATTCGACGCGTCGTTCCCGCATTGGTCGCGTATCGAAGCGGCGAGTGGGCTTCGCCTTACCAGCCACCCTGACCTGTCGGTAACCCGTGTCGAGCACCGCGGCGTCACGCTTACGTTGCTCGGCTACCTGCTCGATCCGTTTGCGCCAACAGCCACGGACGAGGAGATCCTCATCAGCCTCGCAGCGCAGTTGGCCTACGGCGCTGAGTTGTTCGGCTCACTCGAAACGCTCGGTGGCCGCTACCTGCTGCTGGTTGATGCCGGTGAGCCGCTGATCGTCGGAGATGCGAGCGGCACCATGCAGCTGTTCCACGCCGCCGTCGGGGGAGAGCGCTGGTGCGCCGCCCAACCCCACCACCTGGCGAGGCTGCTGCGGTTGCGCGAAGACCCCGAGGCCCGCGACTTCATCGACTGGGTAAAGAGCGAGACGCACGAGCACTCGTGGCCGCTAGACAGCTCGCCGTACAGCGGGGTGCGACGACTGCTGCCGAACCACTTTCTCGACCTGAACACGTTCGACGCGGTGAGGTACTGGCCCCGTGCACCCTATGTCGAGGGCGACGTCGAGTCGTTGTTGCCGAAGGTCGCCGAGGGACTCAAACAGCTGGTGACAGCGGGGGCGTCACGTTTCGAGCTGTCGATGGGCATCAGCGCAGGCCTCGATAGCCGCGTCATGCTCGCCGCAAGTCGGGAGGTCGCGCAAAAGATCGTCTATTACACCGCCCAGAGCCCCGAGCGCGGGGCCAGCCACCCTGACGTCGCCATCCCAACGACCATGCTGGCCGACCTGGGCGTCCGGCACGACCTGATCGTGCGAGGCGACGGGCCCAGTGAGGAGTTCGCGGGCGTCTTTCGTGACAGCGTGCCGGACGCCCACCAGCACAGGGTCGCGGGCCTGCAGACGCAGCTCGACTACTACCGCCTCGGTCGGGTAGCGGTGCTGGGGAACATCTCGGAGGTTGCCCGCCTCATCTACCGCACCAGCAAGCGCGTGCCGCCACTGGTGGGGCGCCCTACCGCCGAGTACCTGAGCCGGCTGCCCGCCATGGCCCACCCGTTCGCTCTAAGGCACTGCCAGCGCTGGCTAGATGGTCTTGGTGACACGATGGGTTACCACGTCCTCGACCTGTTCTTCTGGGAGCATCGCCACGGCAGCTGGTTCGCGCACAACTGCGGTGAGTTCACGTTCGGTTGGCGCGATGTCTTCCTCCCGTACAACTGCAGGGCGCTGATAGTCGACCTGCTCGCGGTGCCGGTCGCACAGCGCACGGGCCGTGCTGTCGGTCTTTACGAACGCATCGCTCACGAGCTGTGGCCGGAGGTTCTCGCCTACCCGATAAACCCGGTAAGTAGGGTCGAGAAGTGGCGGCGGAAGCTGTGGTTGGCGCTCAGCGGGGTGAAGAGAACGCTCGCTCCCAACCTCCGCCCACGACTCCATCCACGACTGCGCCCAAAACTGCGCCCGTGACCGCGCTCGTGACCGCGCCCACGACGGCGCCCGCGCCTACGCCCGCGATTGCGCCCGCGACTGGGCATGTGATTGCGATAGCACCGTCCTGGACGGTAAAAACCGTTTGACCTGGGTGGTCTGAAAAAGGTAGAATGTACCGGTTGGGACGAGTCTCTTACGGCGCGTCCAGGAGGTACTTTGAGCGCATACACAGCACACGACATCAAGGTCCTTAGGGGCCTCGAGGGCGTCCGTAAGCGGCCGGCCATGTACGTGCAGGGCGGCACCGGGATCGACGGCTACCACCAGCTCCTCACCGAGATCATCGATAATGCCATTGACGAGGCGCTTGCCGGCGAGGCCGACACCGTTGAGGTCGTTCTCAACGAGGACGGCTCGGCGAGCGTCACAGACAACGGTCGTGGCATTCCCGTGGACATGATGGAGGCCGAAGGCAAGCCCGCCATCGAGGTCATCTTCACCGAGCTGCACGCCGGGGCCAAGTTCGGCGATGGGGCGTACAAGGTCTCTGGTGGTCTGCACGGCGTCGGCAGCTCGGTCGTCAACGCGCTCTCCAACAGCTTCGTGGCCGAAGTTCGCCGTGACGGCAAGCAGTACCGAATCGCGTTCGAGAACGGCGATGTCGTCGAGCCGCTGCAGGTCATCGGCTCGGCGCCGAAGAGCGCCCGCGGCTCGACGGTCACGTTCCACCCCAACCACGGCATCTTCAAGGACATCGAGGGCTTCGATTACGCCAGGGTGCGTCGCCGCATGCGCGAGCTGGCGTTCCTCACCGGCGGCGTCAAGATCGCCCTGGAAGACCGCAGGGGAGTCGAGGTCAAGCGCGAGGAGTTCCACGAGACGGGCGGCGTGGCCGCTTACGCGCAGGCTCTCACCAAGGACGCCAAGACGCTTTACGACAAGCCGATCGGCATCCACGGAGTCGCCACTGTCGACGCCGACGGCAAGCCGCAACAGATCGAGGTCGACGTCGGCATGGTGCACACGAGCGGCTTCGGTCAGACGGTGCTCACCTACGCCAACATGATCACCAACCGCGACGGGGGCACCCACCTCACGGGCTTCAAGGGCGCCTACACGCGGGTTCTGAACGCCTACGCCAAGAACAAGAACCTGCTCAAGAAGGGCGACCCGGCCCCGACCGGTGACGACTTCCTCGAAGGCATCGGCGCGGTCATCTCCGTGAAGCTCCCCGAGCCGCAGTTCGAGTCGCAGGCGAAGGTCAAGCTGCTCAACCCCGAGGCGCAGTCGGCGGTGAACTCGGTCGTCTACGAGAAGTTCGCCGAGTACCTGGAGGAGAACCCCAAGGTCGGCAAATCGATAATCGAGAAGGCCGCCCAGGCGGCCCGCGCCCGAGAGGCAGCGCGCAAGGCGCGCGACCTGGTACGCCGCGCGAACCCTCTCGAGAACGACGACCTGCCTGGCAAGCTTGCCGACTGCCAGTCACAAGACCCGTCGGTGAGCGAGATGTACATCGTCGAGGGCGACTCGGCCGGCGGCAGCGCCAAGCAGGGCCGCGAGCGACGGTTCCAGGCCATCCTGCCGCTGAGGGGCAAGATCCTCAACGTCGAGAAGGCCAATCTCGGCAAGATCCTCAAGAACGCCGAGATCAGGGCCATGATCGCCGCGATCGGCGCGGGCATCGAGGGCATCGGGGAAGACGCCTACTTCAACATCGAAGACGTGCGCTACCACCGCATCATCATCATGACCGACGCCGATCACGACGGCTCGCACATCCGCACGCTGCTGCTCACCTTCTTCTACCGCTACATGCGCCCGCTGATCGACGCCGGTTACCTCTACATCGCGCAGCCGCCGCTGTACGGCGTGAAGATCGGTCGCTCCAAGGAGATGAACTACGTCTTCGACGAGGCCGACATGGTCCAGCTAACGAAGGCCAACCGTGACAAGAAGCTCGAGGTCCAGCGCTTCAAGGGTCTCGGTGAGATGAACCCCGAGCAGCTCTGGGAGACCACCATGAACCCGGAGACCCGCGTGCTCAAGCGGGTGACCATCGAGGACGCGCTCGAAGCCGGTGAGGTGTTCGAGACGCTGATGGGCACCGAGGTGCCGCCCCGCCGCCGGTTCATCGAGGAGAACGCTCACCTCGCGCGGCTCGACGTCTAAGGTCTCTTGGCCTTCGGTACCTTCGCGGTCGTAGCCGCCTTCGCCGCCTTCGCACGAGCGGCAATAGCGGCGTAGGCCAGCCCTTGGGCCAACCACGGATCGAGGGCGGCGGCCGTTCTCGTAGCCTCCGGACCGACGTAGATCATCCCGCGCGACGGCCGGCCGGAGAAGTCGAACGTCCGTGTGTGCGGTTGCTCGAGGGCCGCGTCATGCCGCTCGGGGCCCACGCGGACGATGAGCTCGTCGCCGATGACGCCGCAACACATCGCGCCGTCGACCATGAAGCAGAGCCCGCCGAACATCTTGCGCTCCTCGAACTCGGTGGTGGCGGTCAGCGCCTGGCGGACCTTGGCGGCCAGCGTTTCGTCGTAGCTCACGTTTCATCACCTCGCTAGCGGCGCGGCTGTCTAGAGCGCCGAACCGGGTTTCAGGTTACGGCGTTGACGGGGGTCCCGCCAGCCAGGACGGTGACGACGGCCTCAGCGCACAGCCGCGCCATGGCGGTCCTGGCGCTATGCGTGGCCGAGCCGATGTGCGGTGCGAGCACCACGTTCGGCAACGCCAGCAGGCGCTGTTCGACCGCCGGTTCGTGCTCGAACACATCGAGGCCGGCGCCCCACGGTCGACCGGCGGCCAAGGCGGCGGCCAGCGCCGCCTCGTCGATTACGGGCCCGCGAGCGGTGTTGACGAGCACCGCCGTCGGCTTCATGGCCGCCAACGCCGCGGCGTCGATGAGGTGGTGCGTCTCCGGCGTGAGGGGGCAGTGCAGGCTGATGAAGTCGCTCTCGCGCAGCAGATCGCGGAGGCTCACCGGCCGCGCGCCCGTCTCGGCCTCCAACGCCGCCGAGCGGCGGCGGTTGTGGTAGAGGACGTTCATATCGAAGCCCCGCGCCCGCCTCGCTACCGCCCCGCCGATGCGGCCCATGCCCACCAGGCCGAGCGTGGCGCCAGAGACCTCCTGACCCAACAACTGGCCGGGCTGCCACCCGTCCCAGGCACCCGAGCGCACCATGAGGTCCCCCTCGCGCAGGCGCCTTGCCACCGCCAGCAACAGCGCGAACGCGAGGTCCGCGGTGGTGTCGGTGAGCACGTCAGGCGTGTTGGTGACCACCACGTCACGGGCCCGGCAGGCGGCGAGGTCGATGTTGTCATGGCCAACGGCGTAGTTGGCCACGACCCTTAGGTCGGGCCCGGCCGCGTCGAGAAGTTCCTCGTCGACGCTGTCGCTCATGAGGGTGATGAGCGCGTCGACACCCTCGACTAGCGCCAACAGCTCCGCGCGGCCTGGCGCGGTGTCTGAGGACCGCATCGCCACGTCGAAGCCGGCCCTCTGCAGCGGTGCGAGCCCCTCTGCCGGCAACCGGCGGGTGATGAGCACGCGTTTCACGGCTGGAGCGGTGGCTCGCGCCCGCACGGTGGCTTTGAGGCTCGGCTCAGGGCAGGCCGAGCTCTTGGCGCAGCGCGTACACGTCGTCGAAGCTCAAACCCTGGTCACGGAGCTCGGCGAAGTCCTGGGCCAGATACGGCTCCCAGGTCTCGGGCAGCAGCTCCTGGTTGCCGAAGGCCGTCATCACGTGGTTGAGGATGGCCGCCAGCTCGGCGTCGCCAAGATGGGCGTGTGACGGCATCAGCCCGTTGTAGGTGGCACCGTCGACCTCGATCTGGCCCATGAGGCCGTAGAGCAGCACCGTGATGGGGTAGCCGGGATCGGCGGCGTACAGCTCAGGCGCGTGGCCCGCAAGCGGAGGGAACGCTCCGGGAATACCTTGGCCGTTCGGTTGGTGGCACGATGCGCACACGGCGTAGGCCTCGGCCCCGTCGACGGCCGCCGGTTCTGTGGCCGGTTCGCCCGCCGCGGCCTCGCCCTCGCCGCCGGCAGCCGCCTCGTCAGCGCCGCCCTCGGCCTGTGCTCCGGGAGCCGCGGCGCCGGCGCGCGCGAAGCCGGGGTCGGCGACGCCGCGCTCGACGACGAGCTCCATCGCGCGGTCGATATCGATGCGTGCACGCCCGTCCTCGAGTAGTTCGTAACCTTCGAGCTGGTCAGTAGCGGCCGCCACGGCGCCCTGGAACTCGGTGCCGTCGAGCGGCTCGAAGGTCCCTTGCGGGCGCGACGTCGCCAGCAGCAGCAGGCCGATGA
Organism: Trueperaceae bacterium; assembly: GCA_035646755.1. Classification (GTDB taxonomy): domain Bacteria; phylum Deinococcota; class Deinococci; order Deinococcales; family Trueperaceae; genus DASRWD01. The sequence goes on from DASROV010000247.1 coordinate 9,124, forward strand.
GCACAGCGGCCATGCCCACGGCCGAGAGCAGGAAGGCGCCGCGGATCTGGCCCTCGCTTATAAGGTACTGCCTCGTCGGCTCCACCGGGTCGTTGGGGTTCATGGCGTCGTGATCAGTCATGATGCTCCGCAGTAACCGCCACCAGGCGCGGATCGTTAGGCGGCAGGATGTTGCGGGTGCTGAGGAACCGGGCGAACGCCGCCAGCCAGATGCCGCCGATGCCGATGAACAACAGCACGTCGGCCAGCGTGAGGGCGAACCCTTGACGCTCGAAGGTGGGGGCGATGAACCAGAAGATGTTGAGTAGCTGCACGAAGATCGACCAGATGGCGACGAGGGTGAGCATCCTGCGCTTGCGCTTGACCCAGCGGGAGAACAGGATCATGAAGGGCGCGAAGAAGCCGAAGAACAGCAGGAACGCGCTAACCCCGATCCAGGCTTCGCCGAACCGCACGACGTACCAGCTGGCGGTCTCGACGACGTTGTTCGACCACAGGATGATCAGCTGCGAGACCTGGACGTACGCCCAGAACATCGTGAACGCCATGAGGAAGTTGCCGAGGTCCTGCAGCCTGCGTGGCGTCAGCAGCGCGTCGATGGTCGCGTTGCGCTCGGCCAGCACGACGATGACGACGATGATGAAGCCGACAGCGGTGATGGTCTGGCCCATCATCAGGATCACCGGGTAGATGCCCGAGAACCAAGTCGGCGTGAGCGACATCGCCCAGTCGATGCCGGCGAACGTCATCGTCATCACGTAGATGACGAGCCACAAGCCCGACATGCTCCTCAAGCGGTAACCGAGCTTGCCAGCTCCGGCGTTGGCGGTGTCTTGTTGATGCGAGAGGCGCCGGTAAAGCATTGCGGCGCCGGTCCAGATAAGGAAGTAGATCACCGCCCTGATGATGAAGAACGGCATGTTGAGGTAGGCGGTCTTGGCGGCCACGGTGGCGTGCTCGGCCAGGTAGGCGTCGCTCGTCCACTGGAACAGCTGGGGAGCGGCGATGGCGAGCGGGATGAACAGCAGGCCCATTATCGGGATCACCGCTACGGCCGCTTCGAGCGGCCGAGCGATGAGCGGACCCCAGGGGCCGCCGGAGAGGTGCTGGACCACCAGCATCACCAGCGCTCCAAGCGACAGGCCGAGCCAGAACCAGAACGACATCAGGTACGACTGGAAGAAGCTCGACTCGGTCGCGAACCCGAGCACTATCGCGCCGAGGAGAGCGACGACGCCGATGCCGAGCGCGGCCGTCTGCAAGCGACCGGTCTCGGGCGGCGTCAGTTGCAGCACAGGAGCGTGGAAGTGAACGCTCATCGGCTGGCCCCCGCGTTGTCGCTCGGCGTAAGGGGCGCGTTCTCTTTAAGCACGGCGTCCTCCGGGATGTCGGTGGGGTCGGCGTTCTGACTCAACTGAAGGGCCTTGATGTAGGCCGCGATCGCCCAGCGATCGGCCGCCGAGACGCGCGAGGCGTAGCTGAACATGCGGCCGAAGCCGTTGGTCATGGCCGAGAAGTAGTAGCCGACCGGCGCATCGAGCAGTCGCTCGGTGGTGATGAAGGAGCTGGGCTGTGGGAAGCCGCGGCGCACGGTGGCGCCGACGCCGTCACCGTTGTAGTTGTGGCAGGGCGAACAGTAGATGTCGTAGCGACCTTGGCCGCGCTGCAACAGCTCGAGCGTGAGCTCGACCGGTAGCTCGGTTAGCATGCCGCCTTCGCCTTGCCCCGTGAGGAAGGCGGGATCGAGGGCGCCGAACTCCCGCGACACCGTGTTGGGTACAGGGGAGCGCATGCTGGCGCCGTCGTCGAAGAACTCGCTGGCTTCGTAGGCTTCCACCTTGGGTTGCTCGTACATGTTGCGGCCGCACGCGCTCAGCAGCCCGATCACTGCCGCCAGCAGCACGAACGCGCGCGCCCTTGCCAAGCGACTGCGCATCAGCGCTCTACCTCCGAGACACGCTCGGGCCCGAGGCTCTCGAGGAAAGCCCTGGTCTGAGTAAGGTCGAAGTTCTTGTCGCGGCTCTCGATGGCGAGGAAGAACTTGTCGCGGCTGGCGTTCTCGAAGTTCGGCGTGTTGAAGATCGAGTGGTATGGGCGCGGCAGACCGTTGCGGATGATCATCACCAGTCCGGCGGTGAACGCTGACGAGAGGATGGTGAGCTCGTACATGATCACGATCCAGTTCGGCCAGCTGTTGAGCGGCTTGCCGCCGATGATAAGGGGGAAGTAGGTGGTGTTGGCCCACCACTGCATGAAGAAGCCGCCGAGGCCGCCGGCGATGCCCGCCGCCAGCACTACCCAACCCAAGCGGGTCGGCTCCATGCCAAGCGCCTCGTCGAGCCCCTCGACGGGGAAGGGCGTGTAAGCGTCGGTCTTGGTGTAACCGGCGTCCCGCACGCGCTCGGAGGCCTGCATTATCTCATCGACGCTTGTGAACTGGGCAGCAAGGCCGTAGATCGCGGTGCCCGAGCCGGTGTGGCGGTCTTTAGTGAACGTGACGCTGCTCACGGCTTCACCTCGGCGTAGTAGTCCTCTCTTATGTGCTCGAACGCGTCCGACCCGTGGAGAGTGTCGTGGTACACGGTCTCCTTGGTCTCGGCGGTGGCGATGGCCGGGAGCAACCGGATGAACAGGAAGAACAACGTCGAGAACAGCCCGAAGCTGCCGAGGTAGAGCGACCAGTCCCAGAAGGTGGAGATGTAGTCGCCCCACGACGACAACAGGAAGTCTTTGGTGAGCGACACGACGATGATCACGAAGCGCTCGAGCCACATGCCGACACTCACAATCAGGGAGATCACGAACAGCGCAAGCGGGCTCTGCCTGACGCGCCGGAACCACAGCGGCTGGATGGCCACGAAGTTGCACAAGATCAGCGCCCAGAAGAAGATCGCGTGGTCGCCGAACATGCGGTTCCAGATCATGTAGCGCTCGAACTCGACACCCGAGTACCAGGCGATGAAGATCTCGACGACGTAGCCGTAGACGACGATCATGCCAGTGGCCAGCATCAGCTTCGCCGAGTTGTCAAGGTGCCTTAGCGTGATCAGCTGCTCCATGCCGAAGGCACGGCGCAGCGGCACGGCCAGTATCAAGACCATCGCGAAGCCGGCGAACACTGCCCCGGCGACGAAGTACGGCGGCATCACGGTGTTGTTCCAGCCCGGAACCTGTGCCACGGCGAAGTCCATGGCGATGGTGCTGTGCACCGACAGCACCAGGGGGAAGCTGATCGCGGCGATCAACAGGTACGCTCGCTGGTAGCGCTGCCAGGCCTTGGTCGAGCCCGTCCAGCCGAGGCAGAGCAGCCCGTACAGCAGCTTCTGGAACTTGGTTGTGGCCCGGTCACGCAAGGTGGCCATATCGGGGATAAGGCCGATGAACCAGAACAGGATCGAGACGCCAGCGTAGGTGCCGATGGCGAAGAGGTCCCAGTCGAGCGGGCTGCGGAACTGCGGGAAGAGCCCGTAGGTGTTGGGGTAAGGAAGCAGCCAGTAGAAGACCCACGGCCGGCCGAGGTGCAAGATCGGGTAGAGGCCGGCGCAGACCACCGCGAAGATGGTCATCGCCTCGGCGAAGCGGTTGATGGTGGTCCGCCACGGCTGGCGGAACAACAACAGCGCGGCGGAGATGAGCGTGCCGGCGTGGCCGATGCCGATCCACCACACGAAGTTGATGATCGGCATGCCCCAGGCCGCCGGGATGTTGTTGCCGAAGATGCCGATGCCCGTGGTGATCAGGTGCACGACCGAGACTAGGTACATGGTGAGGAACGCCATCGAGATGGCGAACCCAATCCACCACCAGCGCGGCGTGCGCTGAACCCCGACCAGCACCGGCGTAAGGACGGTGTCGTCGATGGTGCCGTAGGTCTGCCCGTGACCGATGACGCGGTTGGTCTCGACCAGGGGCCGCTTACCGGTGGTTACGGCCATCAGGCGTTCCCTTCCAGGGTCCCAGCCGAAGTCTGGGCCCCAGGCGAAGCCTGTGAAAGGGCCTGATTGGGGTTCTTGACCTTGGCCAGGTAGCTGGTGCGCGGGAACGTCTGCAGCTCTTCGAGCAGGGTGTGGTTGAGCGGCGAGGCCTTCACGCGGTTGACGGCGCTGCTCTCGTCGTTGAGGTCACCGAAGGTTATCGCCTGTGTCGGGCAGGCGGCCTGGCAGGCAGTTACTACCTCGCCGTCGGCGATGCGCCGGTCTTCGTTGGCGGCCTCGATGCGGGCGCGGGAGATGCGCTGTGTGCAGTACGTGCACTTCTCCATCACGCCGCGGCTGCGGACGGTGACGTCGGGGTTGTGCGCAAGCGACAGCTCGGTAGCGTCGGTGGCGAGCTCGGCGAACTGCAGCCAGTTGAAGCGGCGCACCTTGTACGGGCAGTTGTTCGAGCAGTAGCGCGTGCCGACGCAGCGGTTGTAGACCATCACGTTGAGACCCTCGGAGTCGTGCACGGTCGCCCCGACAGGGCAGACGGGCTCGCACGGGGCCTTCTCGCATTGCTGACACGGCATCGGCAGCGCGTAGAACTCGGGATCGTCGACACCGCCACCGTAGTAGCTGTCGACGCGCAGCCAGTGCATCTCGCGTCCGACCGCGACCTGCGCTTTACCGACGATCGGCACGTTGTTCTCCGACTGGCAGGCCACGACGCAGGCGTTGCAGCCGGTGCAGACGGTCTGATCGATGACCATGCCCCACTTGTAGCCCTCGTACACGAAGTCGGGGTAGAGGTCGTTCTCGTGATGGACGACCGGGTGGGCGAAGTGCGGGTGCTCGGGCTCGTCCCTGAACTCCTGGATGGTCCCGGCGCGGATGATGTGGCGGGCCTCACCTGTGCCGTCGAGGGCGTGGTGACTCTGGGTGCTCACCAGGTCGTAGTGGCCAGCTGTTACCTCGGCCTCGGCGGGTCCGAACCACTGCGAGCCGCTTGTGCGCAGCAGGAATGCGTTGACGCCGACGCCGTTGCCGATACTGCCGGCGGCCTCGCGACCGTAACCGAGGGCCACGCTTATCGCGCCGGCGGCCTGCCCGGGCTGGACCCACACCGGCAGTTCAAGGCTACGCCCGTCGTGTCTTAACGCGATCACGTCGCCGGTGCTCACGCCGAGCTCCTCCGCGTCGGCGGCAGCAAGAATCGCCGCGTTGTCCCAAGTGAGCTTCGAGATCGGCCGCGGCAGCTCCTGCAGCCAGCCGTTGTTGGCGAAGCGCCCGTCGAGAACCGACGTGTCGAGCCTGAAGTGAACCTCGAGCGGTGCGCCTTCGGGCAGCGGCTCGCTCACCGCCGCGGCGGTCACGCTCGCCTGCGGGGCAGCCGAGCCGGCCACCACGCCGCGGAACACCGATTCGCGCCAGAAGTCCTCGAAGGACCCGCTTACGCGCTGTTCCCAGTGGCCGCGGACGAGGTCGTAGCCAACCGCCTCGGGGCCGCCGAGGAGCGCTGCGACTAGCTCGTGCTCGCTCTTGCCTCGGTAGAAGGGCAGGATCAGCGGCTGCGTGATCGTCACGGTGCCATCGAAGGCGCGAGCGTCACTCCAGGTCTCGAGAAAGTGCGTCTGTGGGACGTGCCAGGTGCTGGCTCTGCCGGTCTCGTCGAGGTAGAGACCCAAGTGCACGCTTAACGGCACGTTGCCGAGCGCGCCGGCGAAGTCGAGATCGGCTGGGGCGTTGTAGAGCGGGTTGCCCGACAGCATCACCAGCAATTGCACGTCCCCGGCCTGCATCGCGCTGGTCAACGCGGCGAGCTCCTCGCCGTGCACGGCCGGACGCGCGGCAGGACTCTCGACGTAGTTGACCGTCGTCCCGGCGCTGCCCAGCGCCTGGTTGATGGCGGCCGCCAGGGCGTGCACTACCGGAGGCTGGTCGGCGCCGGCGATGACCAGGCCGTTGGCGCCGGCCGCGGTGAGGTCCTCGATCATCGCGTCGAGCTCGGCCTGGCTGAGGCCGGCAGGCAGCTCCGCGGCGGGCGCCGCGACGCCAAGGCCGGCCGCCAACACGGCGGCCGCCGCGGCGATCGCGGAGGGCCTCAAGGGGACGCGGTGGTCGGAAACCGTGCCCGTCACCGAGGGGCTCGTCTCGAGCTGGTAGAGCCGGTTCATGTTGGCCGAAGCGGTAAGGGCCCGGCGGTGTTCGGCGAAGTCGCGAGCGTAGGCGAGCCGGCCGGGGCCGGTGTCGAGGAAGTCGGCGCCGAGGGAGACGATGACGTCGGCCTGCGTGAGGTCATAGATGGGCACGACGTCGCTACCGAAGGCCAGGCGCGCGCCGGCGACGATGTTGTCCGGGTGGAGCGGGTCGTACTGGAACCACGCGGCGTCAGGATAGCTGGCCTGTAGTGCGGCCAGCTGCGCCGCCAGCGTCGGTGACGTGACGTTCTCGGTGAGGATAGCCAGGCCCGCGCCGCCTGCTGGCAGCTCGCCGAGCGAGGCCGCAAGCGCCGTCGCGAAGTCTTCCCAACTGCTCTCCTCGCCGGCCTGCCTCACGGTGTTCGAGCGGTCGGGGTCGTAGAGGGCAAGTACCTGAGCCTGGGTGATGGCGCCGGTGGCGCCGCGGCTGGCCGGATGGTCGGGGTTGCCTTCGAGCTTGGTGGGCCGGCCCTGATGGCTCTCGGCGAGCACGCCCTCGGCGTAACCGCCGTATGTGACGGCGGTGGCGTAGAAGAGCGGCTTGCCTGGAGTTATCTCCTCGTCCTTGCGGACGTACGGCACAATCTTCTCGTTGGCGAGCGGCGGGCGGGCGCAGGCCGCGAGGCCGGCCAACGCCATGCTGGCGCCGAGCAGCTTGAGGAAGTCGCGGCGGTCGATGCCGTTGTCAAGCGGCGCGGCCTGCCTGGGGAACTCCTTGTGGAGGAACTCCCTGAACTCGGTCGTGTCGGCCAGCTCGTCGAGGCTGCGCCAGTAGGCCGGGCCTTCCTTGTCGGCGAGCCGCGCGCGGATCTGCGCGAAATCGAGGTTCTTACTGGCATCGCTCATCGGTGGCACGTCGAACAATCAATTAGCCTGTCGGTGTCGATGTGATACGCCTCGACGAGCTCGGTGCCGAGCGCCAACTGTGCACCGGGATCGGAGGGGTAGGTGTACGACATGTTGAGCACCTCGCTACGCGGTCTTAACTGCGTCTCTGGGTTGCGGTGACAATCGAGACACCAGCCCATGGTCATCGGCTCGTTCTTCCAGATCTGCGCCATCTCGTCGATCTGGCCGTGGCACGAACTGCAGCCGACGCCGTTGTTGACGTGCACGCTGTGGTCGAAGTAGACGAACTCGGGCAGGTTGTGTACCCGGTTCCAGGCGATGGGGGTGTCGGTCTCCCAGCTGGCGAGGACGGCCTGGAGTTGCGGCGTGTTGACGCGCAGCTGCGAGTGGCACGTCATGCACGTTTCTGTCGAAGGAACCGAAGCAGTATTCGACGTCTCGACGGTGCTGTGACAGTAACGGCAGTCGAGGCCGACCTGGGTGACGTGGAGGTTGTGCGGGAAATCGACCGGTTGCTCGACAGGCACGCCGACGCGGTTGTTGTTCATGCGCGCGTAGAAGGGCAACGCCACGAGCAGCAGCAGGACGAAGACGCCGCCGCCGAAAATAGACCAGGTGACGAGCGTGTTGGAGTTGGGAGGGAAGATCTGCGGCATCTGGTCAGCCACCTCGAGTTGCGGCGTTGACTTGAGGTCGAGGGGTCGCGCGGCGCACGTTGGCGCTAACGACCCGTTGCTGACTCCTGGTGCTGCGTGTTCGGGGAAGACCGCCTGTCGTCACCAGGCACGGCGTGGATGAGAACATGCTTACCGGTTCGACCTCCTCGAACGCAGAAGTGGACGAGTGAACGCCCAAGGGAATGCCGTTTGGCGCGGGGAAACCCCCACGTCCGGTCGAGATGGAGAACAATCTATCACAAGGCACTTCGAGCTCTTTACGGGACATTTGCCCTGCCGAGTGTGTTGAGTGGTGGAGCCTGCCGGACTCGAACCGGCGACATCTCGCTTGCAAAGCGAACGCTCTCCCAACTGAGCTAAGGCCCCAAGAAAGACGCGGCGGTGAACTTACCCGCCGGCGGCGCACTTGAGCTTAAGGCCGTCTCCGACGGGTGTCAAGCTCGTCAGCCGGCTAGCTCAGGCCCCCGCATGGCCCTTG
>DASROV010000248.1:0-2277 GCA_035646755.1 Trueperaceae bacterium
GTGTCGGACAGCTCCCCGAAGCGGGTGCCGGCGTTCATCGCGACCGCGCCCCCGAGCACCGCTGGCACGCCGAGGAGTCCCTCGAGTCCCGACAGGCCGGCGCGCTGCGCCCTTCTCACCAGGCCTGGTAGTGGGGTAGCCGCGCCGAGCCAGGCGTCGTGCCGCTCACCGAAGGCGCGCACGTCGTTGAAGGCGCGGCCGAGGCGGATCACACGCTCGGCCACGCCGGCGTCTGACACGAGCAGGTTGGAGCCGCCCCCGAGCACGCGGTACGGCTCGCTTGTCGCGTCCTTTAGCCCCTGCTCGTCGTCGACCTCCCACAGCTCGGCGGGGCCTCCGACCTTGAGGGTCGTGAAGTCGCTAAGGGCGACCGTGCGCACCTTGGCCGGGGCGCTGTCAACCGGCATTGGCGGGGCGCTCGTGCGGTGACTTCTCGCCCGGCTTGGCGATAGGAGTGAGGCTGGCGCGACTTGTCTGGGCGAGAGACGCAGCCACCCTCCAGACGTCGCCGGCACCGAGCGTGATGACGAGGTCGCCGTCGGCAAGCGAGCGGCCGAGGTAGGCGCTGGCGGAAGCCACGTCGTGGCGGGCGGCTGCCACACCGAGCTCGTGGAGGCGATCGACGATGAGGTCGGGGGAGACCCCCTCGATGCGAGCCTCGCCGGCGGCGTAGACCTCGAGCACCAGCACCTCGTCGGCGAGCGCCGCCGCTTCGGCCAGCTGGGGCCACTGCCTGGCGGTGCGGATCCAACGGTGCGGCTGCAGCACGGCCCTCACGCGCCTGCCGGTGGCCTTGGCGGCCTTCAGGGTGGCTCTCACCTCGGTCGCGTGATGGGCGTAGTCGTCGATGACGAGGGCGCCGTGGATCTCGCCGTACAGCTGCCAGCGGCGGCCGACCCCAGTGAAGGTCTTGAGGGTCGCGAGCGCTTCGGCGGCGTCGTGTCCGGTCGCCTCGACGGCGGCGATGGCCGCCGCCGCGTTGAGCGCGTTGTGCAGGCCAGGCACGCCGATTTCGACCTTCAGTGCGGAGCCCCGAGGGCGCTCCAGCGTGTAGCTGCTTCCTGACGCCGTGAGGTCGAGCTCGCGCAGTCGGTAGTCGGCGCCGTCCGTGAGGCCGTAGGTGACCTTGCCGCCGTGACCGGCGAAGAGCTCATCGAGGCCGGGCCAGTCGGCACAGTAGACGAGCCGGGGGGCGGCCAGCGCGAAACGCCTCGCTGCCTGCTCGAGGTCGGCGAGGCTGGCGTGGTAGTTGCGGCGCTCGGCGTAGTCGCCGGCGATGTGGTCGTCTTCGAGGTTGGTGACGATGGCCACCTCGCACTCGAGGGCGGCGAACCCGGGGTCGGATTCGTCGACCTCGGCAACCAACCAGGGACCATCGCCGTGGTGAAAGTTCCCGCCTATGGTCGCCAGGCTCGCGCCCAGCTGGACCGAGGTATGTGGATCGAGCGCCAGTAGCATGGTGGCCAGCATGCCCGTCGTCGTGCTCTTGCCGTGGGTGCCGGTAACGCCGATCGAGCGGCGCAGCCGGAACAGCTCGTGAAGCAGCTCGATGCGCTTGATGAGCACCGCGCCGCTGGCTCGAGCCGCGACCAGCTCGGGGTGGTCGATGGGCACGGCCATGCTGTGCACGACGACGTCGGCGTCTAGCACGTGGTCGGGGTGGTGGTGCTCGTGCACGCGCACACCCGCGGCCTTGAGCGCAAGCGCCGAGCTGGGGGCGCCGAGGTCGCAGCCGCTAACGGTGAAGCCCTCGCGCAGGCACCACAGCGCCAACGCCTGCATGCTTACGCCGCCCACGCCGACGAAGTGGAGGTGCGAGGCGCTCGGGTCAAGGGAGGAGAGGTCGAAGCTGGGCCAGTCGGACGAGGGAGAGCTGCCCGCAGCGCGGGTTGGTGACTCGGGCGTACGTTGCTTAGGCGCAAGTTGCGTTGACGATTCAGGCTTCGGGCGTCGGTGATCGGTGCTGCTCACTTCAACTCCATCACGGCGTCGAGGATACGACGGGGTGCCCCCATGGGCGTGCGGGCCAAGGCGGCCGCGGCGGTCGCGGCGCGGAACTCTCCATGCAGCAGCCGCTGCCAGGCGTCAGCCAGAGCCCGAGGCCCGGCCGCGAGTTGCCGCTCTTCGACGACCAGGCCGGCCCCGGCCGCCGCGACGGCGCGGGCGTTGTGGAGTTGGTGGTCCTCGGCGCTGCTGGGCAGCGGCACCATTATCAGCGGCACGCCGTTGAGCGCCGCTTCAGACAGCGTGCCGATGCCCGCGCGCGTTATCGCCAGG
>DASROV010000249.1:0-5287 GCA_035646755.1 Trueperaceae bacterium
CTGCCGGGTCTGCAGGGGGCTGCCAACGAGCCAATGCCAGTTGTCGGCGGTAAGGCCCTTGTCGGCGGCGTAGGCGGCGAGTTTCTGGGGCGTGTCGCGGTCGGTGTCGAAGGTGACCATGACGAAGTTGGTGGCATCGCGCTGCTCGGGGCTGAGCGCCTCAGAGATGTCTTCGGCGGACTTGACGAGTAGCGGGCAGGCCGTAGTGCAGTCGCCGTAGAACATCACGAACACCGCGGGGGCGCCGCGCAGTTCGGGCAGGGTGAACGTTTCGCCATGGTGGTCGGTCCAGGCGCTCGCGAGGTGGTAGAGCGAGCCGCCGGGGAGTTGCTCGCTCGGGACGGCGGGCAACGCGGTCGGGTGGTTGGCGTGATCGGCGGTCTGATCGGGGTGGTCGGCATGGTCGGCATGGTCGGCGTGGTCGGCAGTGGCCTGCTCAGCCGGAGCCTGTGCAGCTTGCCCGGCGACAACCGCCGGCGCGACTTCCTGCCCGGACGTTACCTCGTCGCTGCTGCCGCAGCCGACGAGTGCGAGCCCGATGAAAATTCCCAGACATGCGGCCAGTAGTGGCCTCGACTTACCTGCCGGCGTGAGCCCGTTGTCTCGTGTCGTCATCGCCCTTCCCCTCATGACGCGCAGCGGAAGCCGAGTCCGCCGCCGGAGTAGTTACCGCTTAGACCGCTGCGGAACGCGTAGCGCAGGAACGCGGCGTAGTCGCTCTTGTCGGCGGCACCGGCGCTGCCGCCGCCGCAAACGAGCTGCAGTCGGCGGTTGCCTTCGCTGCGGCTGTCGGCTGTGTTGAGGCCGGAGCCGACGTCGAACACCCACTCCCACACCAGCCCGTGCAGATCGTAAACGCCGTAGGCGTTGGGCTCACCGGTACGCACGGAACCCGGCGTAGGGGAGCGCGAGTTGGTGAGCGCGAGCACTCGTTCGCGGAAGCCGGCTTCGGCGTAGCCGTCGCGCTGCTGGAAGCCGGCGCGGGCGACGTACTCCCACTCGGCCTCGGTCGGCAACCTTGCCCCGCGGGCCTCGCAGTAGGCGGCCGCCGCGAACCAGGAGACGCCGGTAACGGGGGCGTCGGGCAGGCTGGTGCCCAGGTCGCTGTCGCCCGACCAGTGGGCCAGGTAGGCACCGTTGGCGAACACCCCGGGCACGTTCGAAGGGCTCCACTCGGGGTTGGCCGTGACGAAGTCGAGGAACTGCCTGTTGGTGACCGGCGTGGCGTCGATGAGGAAGCCCTCGACCTGAGCGGGGCCCTCGCCCTCGACGGGGAAGAGAAGTTCCACCTCACCGGCTTCGATGCGCACCATCTCGCCCACCAGCGCCGCATGTTGCGGGCCCTGCTGGGCGGCCGCCGCCGGGGCGAGCAGGCCGGTCGCCAGCAGGCTCGTGGCGAGCAGGGTGGTGAGGCGGAAGCGGGTGAGGCGGATCATCTCAGGTCTCCTGGTTGGCACTGGTCAGTACGGGCGTCTGTTGCGGGCGCCTGTTGCGGGCGCCTGTTGCGGGTGACAGCCGTCGTCAGTTGCCGTCGGCGGTGGCGTCCGGGTTGTATGGCTTGATCTCGATGCGCTCAGAGAAGACCACATGGTCCTTTTCCCCGGTGACCACCAGCGAGCCGATCGCGCCCTTGTTGAAGGCCCGGAAGATGGCGTGATCGACCAGGGTCAGCGAGGCCGGCACGTCGACGTCGAACTCGACGACGGCAGCCCCGCCGGCGGGGATGGACGTGGTCTGGACGTCGCGGTTGACCATCGCGCCTGCTTCGAGCCAGACACGGTCGAAGACGTCGCCGATGACGTGGAAGCTACTGGTGAGGTTGGGGCCGCCGTTGCCGACGAAGAGGCGGACGGTGTCACCTACCGTGGCGGTCATCGCGTTGTCGCCGGTGAGCGAGTCGACGCGGCCGTTGAAGACGACGTAGGCGGCGTCCTCGTCGATGGCGCGCATCATGTCGAAGTCCTGGAGGCCCTTCTCGCCGAAATCGCCCTTGGTGTAGAAGTCGCCCTGGACGATGTAGTACTCGCGGTCGACCGGTGCGAAGCCTTCCTTCGGCTCGACGACGATCATGCCGTACATGCCGTTGGCGATGTGCATGCCAACTGGCGCGGTGGCGCAGTGGTAGATATACACGCCCGGGTTGAGGGCGGTGAAGCCGAAGGTGGCCTGCTGCCCGGGGGAGATGAGCGTGGCCTCGGCGCCGCCGCCCTGGCCGCTTACGGCGTGCAGGTCGATGTTGTGCGGCATCATGCTCGATGGGTGGTTCTGCAGCGTGAAGGTCACGTAATCGCCTTCACGGACGCGGATCATCGGGCCGGGGACGCCCCCGCCGAAGGTCCAGAAGCGGTATTCGACGCCGTCGGCCAGCTCCTGCACTTCCTCGGTGACTTCGAGTTCGACGGTGACGTGGGCGCGGTAGTCGCGGTTGACCGCCGGGGCCGCGTTGGGCGCGAAGCCCAACACGCCCTCGATGACGGGCAGATCGGCGACCGCGATCTGGTCCTCGGCGTCGGCGCGCAGGGCACGCTCGGGCCAGACACCGTTGATGCTGAGGTCGTGAACGTGGGTCGCCGCCGAGGTGTCGGCCAGGGTGTGCTGGAGTGCCGGTTCCGCCTCTGATACGTGCACCAACTGTGCTTCGGCGCGCTCGGCGCGGTTCGGGAACAGGGCCAAGCCCACGGCCAGAACGACCACGATGGCGGCTGCCCCGACAATCGTCCCTACGCTTAGGTTGCCTCGGTTGTCTCTCATCGCTACTCCTTCTTGGCCGCGCTGCTGCCGGGCGCCGGCCACGTGATCGGGTTCGGTGACAAACTTGGACATCTACGTCCAGGTTAAGTGGCCGCCCTGGTACGCGACAGGGACAGATGTCATGGCCGCGCGCTCAGCTTCTCGGACATCCGCCTCCGAGTTACGGAGTTAGCATCCGGCAATGGAATCGCTAAGCCAGGAAGCCGTCTCCGTGCGCACGCTGCTAAGGCGTGAGGAGAGCTACGCGGTGCACGCCATCGCGTACGTCGCCGAGAACCCGGGCGCGGCGACCGCTACCATCGCCAAAGACCTCAGGCTGCCGCCGGCCTTCCTCGCCAAGGTGTTGCGTCGCCTGGCACAGGCGGGCTACCTCGAGAACCGGCCGGGTCGGTCGGGCGGCGTCACGCTCAAGACCGATCCAGCCGAACTGACCCTGCTCGACGTCATCACCACCGTCTCGGGGCCCGTCGTGCTCGACACCTGCCAGACCTACGAGCGCTGCGCCACGCAGCTCCGCAAGGGCCACTGCAACCTCAACGGCATGTGGATAAGGGCGACGCTGCAGGTACACGACGTGTTCTCAGCCGTCAACATGGCGCAGCTGATCGACCCAGCGGCGCTGAGCGCCTGGTATCAGGCGGCCGCGCATGATAATGAGGTGGAGCATGTCTGACGCACACATGAGCGCTGCCCAAGCAACCGACACGGTGGCCGAGATGACGTTCGCCCGGGTCGGGCGCAGCGGCCTATTGTTGCCGCGCATCGCACTCGGCTTATGGCAGAACTTCGGCGACGACCGCCCGCTCGACGCCATGCGCGACATCCTCTGGCGCGCGTTCGAGCTCGGCATCACCCACTTCGATCTGGCCAACAACTACGGCCCGCCGGCCGGAGCCGCCGAGACCAACTTCGGCCGTGTGCTTCACGAGGACTTCGCTGGCCTCCGCAACCGCCTGGTTATCGCGACCAAGGCCGGTTACCGCATGTGGGAGGGCCCTTACGGCGAGTGGGGCTCGCGCAAGTATCTGCTCTCCAGCCTCGACGAGAGCCTTGAGCGCATGGGTCTCGACTACGTCGACATCTTCTACTCGCACCGCTTCGACCCCGACACCCCGCTCGAGGAGACCATGGGCGCCCTGGCCTCGGCGGTGCAGCAGGGCAAGGCGCTCTACGCCGGGATCTCGTCGTACTCGCCGGAGGCCACCCGCGAGGCGGTCGCCATGCTGCGGGCCATGGGCACGCCGTGCCTCATTCACCAGCCTTCGTACTCGCTGTTCAACCGCTGGATCGAGCGCGGCCTGCTCGACGTGCTCGGCGAGGAGGGCGTCGGCTGCATAGTGTTCTCGCCGCTTGCTCAAGGGCTGCTTAGCGACAAGTACCTGGCACCCGAGAGTGAACGGCAGGAGCCGAGCCCACACCGGCCGTTCAAGCCGGATTTCCTGGCGCCAGAGAACCTCGCGCGAGTAAAGGCGCTCAATGAGATCGCCAAGCAGCGTGGACAGACGCTGTCGCAAATGGCACTCGCCTGGTGCCTGCGTGACGAGCGGGTGACGACGGCGCTCGTCGGCGTTAGCCGCGTCGCCCAGCTCGAAGAGAACGTCGCCGCGCTCGACAACCTCGACTTCAGCGCGGACGAGCTCGCCCGCATCGACGAGCACGCCGTCGACCTCGAGCTGAACATCTGGCGACGGTCGAGCGAAGCCGGGAAGAGCTGAGATGACGCCCGCTGCTTGGGATGGGCGCGACGCGGCCGCCTGGCGGGACGCCTTCGCTGCGCTCGAGGAGCACCGCCACGAGCTGGCCGACGTGCACATGCGCGAGTTGTTCGCTGAAGACCCCGGCCGTTTCGAGCGCTACTCACTGAAGGTCGCCGGCGGCTCGGGCACCGAACCCTCGGGGGCGGCCTCACCGGCTGAACTGTTCATCGACTTCAGCAAGCACCGCGCCACCGACGACACTTATCGCCTGCTGCTCGACCTGGCTCGAGCCTCCGGCGTCGCCGAGGCGAGGGCCGCGATGTTCGCGGGCGCGAAGATCAATGTCACCGAAGACCGGCCGGTGCTCCACGTAGCGCTTCGCAACCGTGGCGAGCGGCCGTTCTTGGTCGACGGCGTCGACGTCATGCCGCAGGTGCGCGCCGTGTTGACGAAGATGCGCGACTTCAGCCGGGCGGTGCACGACGGCACCTGGCAGGGCTTCAGCGGCGAGACCATCACCGACGTCGTGAACATCGGCATCGGCGGCTCGCACCTCGGCCCGCAGATGGTCGTGCGGGCACTCGAGCCGTACGCGCAGCCGGGCATCCGCGTGCACTTCGTCTCCAACGTCGACGGCGCCGCGCTGGCGCGCACACTTGCCGAGCTCCATCCGGCCACGACGCTGTTCCTGGTCGCGTCGAAGACCTTCACCACGCAGGAGACGATGCTCAACGCTCACAGCGCCCGTGACTGGCTGCTGGCCGCGGCCGAGCAGCCAGTCACGGGCGCTGTGAGCGTTGAGCATCGTCTCCTGCGTGGTGAAGGTCTTCGACGCGACC
>DASROV010000250.1:0-2548 GCA_035646755.1 Trueperaceae bacterium
GGTCTCGGTCGTGCCGTTCGGCATCGACAGCGAGGTCTTCGCCCCGCGGCCAGGGGTTCCCAACAAGGCGACAACGACCATCGGCACCGTCAAGACGCTCGCGCCAAAATACGGGGTTGACACGCTTTTGGAGGCGTTCGCGTTGCTGAAACAGGGCTTGGAGAGGCGGGAACAGGGCGCCGGCGAAAGCCTGCGGCTGAGGATCGTGGGCGGCGGCCCGCAGCTCGAGGATTTGCGGAGCTTGGCGCGAGGCCTCGGCGTCGCCGACGTCACCACCTTCGTTGGCCAGGTCGATCACGCCAAGGTTCCTGAGTCTCTCGCCGAGTTCGACGTCTACGTCGCCCTCAGCCGCCTCGACAGCGAGAGCTTCGGCGTCGCGGTCCTCGAGGCGTCGGCGATGGGCCTACCGGTGGTCGTTAGCGACGCCGGGGGACTACCTGAGGTCGTCGCCGACGGGGTAACCGGATTGGTGGTGCCCCGCGACGACCCGGCGGCCGCCGCCACCGTCCTCGAACGCCTGGTCCTCGACCCGGAGAGGCGGACCTCGATGGGCGCCGCCGGCCGCGCTCACGTGCTCGACCGCTACACTTGGGCCGCCTGTGTCGACGAGATGGAGCGGGTGTACCGGTCGGTGGCGAGCGCCCACGTTGGCGGAGCCGAAGGATGAGCCGGCTCCGCATCGTCCTGCTTACACCGAACTACCGGCCCGAGTCGAACGCCGGCGCCCAGCGGTTGACGTCATTGGCCGAGCACCTCGCCGCTGAGGGTCACCAAGTCGTGGCGGTAACGTCGCAGCCCCACCATCCGCAGAACCGGATCTACGAGGGCTACGAAGTCAGGTCGCCGCACGTCGACCACGTGGCCGGCGTGAAGGTGATCCGGCTGCGGCCGTGGCTGGTACCGAAGGACAGCTTGCCCTTACGCATGTTCGCCGAGGCGCTGTTCACGCTTCAGGCGCTTACGCATCTGCTGCGCGCTCCGGCCGACGTCATCATGGCCTCGAGCCCGTATATGTTCCTGGGTCCAGTCGGCCTGTTCGCTGCCCGCCTGCGGGGACTGAAGTTCGTCTGGGACGTGAGAGACCTTACCTGGCTGTACCCGAAGGCGGCAGGCAAGCGCACCTTCGGCATCGACGTCCTCCTCGACTGTCTCATGCGTTTCACGGCTGCCAGGTCGGACGCGTTGACGACCGCTACTGAAGGGTTGTTCAGCTACTTCGACAGCCGACCGAGCGTCGCTGCCTGCATCCCCAACGGCGTCAACGACGACTGGCTCGACCGCCTCACGTCACTGCCGGCGCCCCCGCTTGACGAACCGCCGTTGGTCTCCTACGCCGGACTATTCGGCTACAACCACGGCGTCTCGACCATCGTCGAGGCCGCCGAATTCGTGCCAGAGGCGCGTTTCCTGTTGGTCGGCGACGGCCCGGAACGACAGGCGCTCATGGATCTCGTCGACTCACGCGGGCTGACCAACGTCGACTTCGGGGGCTACCTCGACCAAGAGCGCCTCCAAGAGGTGTACCGACGCTCCAGCGTGCTCGTCTCCCATGTGCGCGCGAACCCGATCTTCCTGTGGACGCAGCCGGCCAAGGTGTGGGAGTACATGGCGAGCGGCCGGCCCGTTGTGCACGCCGGCGAGGGCGAGGTGCTGCCGATAATCGAGGACCACCACATCGGCCTGGTGGTGCCGCCGGAGCAGCCAGCGGCGTTGGCAGCCGGTATCCGGCGCGTCCTCGACGACCGCCGCCTCGCCCAGGAGCTCGGAGCGAACGCTAGAGCGTTCGTCAGCGAGAACCGGCGCCGCTCACGACTCAACGATCGCTTCGTGAAGGTGCTCGAGCGTGTGTCGCGCGGTCGGGGATGAGGCGAGCGCCAGCAGCCCTTGAAGGTGTCGCCGGTGGCCTACTCGTCATCTTCCCGCCGGCCGCCGCCGCGCTGCTGCTGCTACTCGGCCTCGGGCGCGGGAACCGCTCACGCTTGTCGGCCTGGACCTGGATCTGGGCCGGGTACCTCGTACCGCTACTGGCGGTGACGCTGCTTACTGGCCGTGACCCGATAATGCCCGCGCTGCAGGCAGTGTTCGGGGTGCTGATCGGCGCACTGGTGGTGGTGGAGCGACGCAAGGCCATGCTTCTCGGCATCGTGCTGGGGCTGCTGGTGACCGTTGCTTCGGGCCTGGTCGAGCGTGAACTGTCGCGCCGGTTGTGGTGGGACGCAAGCACACCCCTGGACCTCGTGCACCTCTTGAACGGTGTCAGTGAGATCTCCGGCGCCAGCGAGGGGTGGACGCGCAACGGCGTGCGGCTGGTCGACAAGACGTGGACGCTCAGCCGCGATGGCCGGTCAATTGCTGATTCGGACCAGGCTGATGCCGACCAGGCTGATTCGGACCAGGCTGATGCCGACCAGGCTGATGCGGACCAGGCGCTACCCGCCGGCTCCCGGCCTAACCTCGAGTTGTCGTTCGAGGTCCGTGGCACGAGCGAGCAGTTCGGCTGGCAGTGGTACACCAACCACCCGGCCACCGCCCAAGTGCTGCTGAGCGA
>DASROV010000251.1:0-2035 GCA_035646755.1 Trueperaceae bacterium
GGGGCCGCCATCACGCCGGTGATGCTGGTCGAGCGCCCGGCGCGCAGCCTTCGAGTGAGCCTTGACTGCCGTGGGGGACGGCGCACCGTCGCCGTCCCCCACGGCAGCTACCGGCCGTAATGAGGAGCCTTAGCCCCTAGATGGCGAGGTTCGTCCTCAAGCGACTCCTGCAGGCGGTGCCAACCGTCCTGGGGGTCGTGATTCTCATCTTCTTCTTCGTGCGTGCGCTGCCCGGCGACCCGGCGCGGCTCTACGCCGGCGTCGACTCCGACATCACGGTCGTCGAGGCCGTACGCGAGCAGTTCGGCCTCGACCGCAGCCTGCCCGAGCAGTTCGTGAGGTTCGTCGGGCAACTTGCGCAGGGCAACCTCGGGGAGTCGTTCAGGGCGAACATGCCAGTCGGTCGGCTGATATTGCGACACCTGCAGCCAACACTGGTCCTCGGCGCGATCGCCGGCGTCGTGGCCGCCGTCCTCGGGGTCGCGCTGGGCATCGCGGCCGCCCTGCGGCGCAACTCGCCGGTCGACCTCGGCATCACCTCGTTGTCGATACTCGGCATCAGCACGCCGTCCTTCTTCCTCGGTATCCTGCTCATCTACCTGTTCGCCGTCAACTGGCGGGTGTTGCCGGTTGCCGGAAGCGTGAGCCCCAGTGGCCTGGTCTTGCCGGCGTTGACGCTGGCCGCCGGCGGCCTCGGCACCATCGCTCGCTTCGCTCGCTCGAGCGTGCTCGAGACGTTCGGCAACGACTACATCCGCACCGCCTACGCCAAGGGCCTGCCGGGACGCGTCGTGATCACCAAGCACGCGCTACGCAACGCGCTCATCCCGGTGCTCACCATCGTCGGCCTGCAGTTCGGGTTCCTGCTCTCGGGCACGGTAATCGTCGAGACCGTCTTCAACTTCCCCGGGCTCGGCTGGCTGCTCATCCAGTCGATCGACGCGCGCGACTACCCGGTGATTCAGGGCCTGATGTTGGTGTTCGCGCTCCAGTTCGTGCTCATCAACCTCGTCGTCGACCTGCTTTACGCCGCCGTGGACCCGCGGATCACCTATGAGTGAGCGCAGTCAGGTGAGGTTGGTCGCCCAGCGCACCACCACGCGTCAGGGGCGCCGTGGCCGATAGCAGCCCTCCGGTCGCAACGGTGTCAACCGCTCCGACCGCGCCGCAAGTTACGGGGCGCCGGCGCGGCGCGCTCACTCGCCTGCTGCGCCACGTCAGCGGCTCGATCGGCCTGTTCCTCACCCTGGTCTTCGTGCTCATGGCGATCGCCGGGCCGTGGATAGCCCCGTACGACCCCGCGGCGCCGGACTACTTCAATCTCACCGCCGGCATTAGCAGCGAGCATTGGCTCGGTACAGACGCCTTCGGCCGCGACACCTTGAGCCGCGTTCTGGCGGGCGCCCGCTACTCGATCACCATCGGCCTCAGCGCGACCCTGCTCGGCGCGCTGGTGGGCGGCGCCTGGGGCCTCGCCGCCGGCTTCTTCAGCGGCTGGTTCGACACGCTGTCGATGCGCCTCGTCGACGTGCTACTGGCCTTCCCCGGCATCCTGCTGGCGATCGGGCTGGTAACGCTCACCGGTCCAGGCGTCGGACCGGTGGTGCTCGCCTCGGCGATCTTCGGCATTCCGGTGTTCGCCCGCCTGGCGCGCGGTTCGACTATCGGCATCAAGGAGGGCGCCTACATCGAGGCGGCGACCGGTCTCGGCGCGAGCAACAACCGCGTGATGCTCAAGCACGTGCTGCCGGCCGTGATCCAGCCCGTGCTGGTCTTCGCCACGCTGAGGAGCGGCTCGACGCTGCTTATCGCCTCAGGGCTGTCGTTCCTCGGCCTCGGCATCCGCGCGCCGACCCCGGAGTGGGGCGGCATGCTCAACGAGGCGCAGCTCTACCTGGCGGTGCAGCCGCTGATGGCGTTCGCGCCAGGCATCGCCATCACCCTGGCTGTACTCGGCTTCAACCTGTTGGGCGACGGCCTGCGCGACGTGTTGGACCCGACTCTCCGGGAGTAGGACCAGCGCATTGGACGTGCT
>DASROV010000252.1:0-7890 GCA_035646755.1 Trueperaceae bacterium
GCACCGAGACCACGATGAGCAGGCCGGGCGTAAGCAGCCAGGGGTAGAGCCGCAAGGCCTCGAAGTTCTGCGAGTCCTTCAGCAGAAGCCCCCATGAGGTCATGGGTTCCTTGATACCGAGGCCGAGGAAGCTGAGCGTGCTCTCCCCCAGGATGTAGCCGGGCAGCGCCAAGGTAGCGGCCACCACCAAGTACGAGGTGAGGTTGGGCACGACGTGCTTGACGATGATGCTGAGGTCGCGGGCGCCGAGCGCCCGGGCGGCCGTCACGAACTCGACCTCGCGCGTGGCCAGCACCTGCCCGCGCACCACGCGCGCCAGCCCGGCCCAGCCGATGATGGCGAGCACGGCGACGATGCCGGCGTAGACCCAGGTCGAGGGCCAGCCGGCGGGGATGACGGTGGCCAGCGCCAACAGGATCGGCAGGCGCGGGAAGCTGAGCAGGACCTCGATCAAGCGTTGCAGCACCTGGTCGACCCAGCCGCCGTAGAAGCCGCTGATACCGCCGATGAGGATGCCGATCACGAACGAGATGATGATGCCGATGACCCCGACGGTCAACGACACCTGCGAGCCCACCAGCATGCGTGAGAGCAGGTCGCGGCCGAAGCGGTCGGTGCCGAGCGGGAAGTAAGTGCCGCCCTCGACCCCGAAGAGGTGTACGTCGGTTTCGAACAGCCCGAGGAAGGTGTACGGGTCTCCGTGTACGAACAACCGCAGTGGCAGGCGCTCGGTCTCGTCCTCGACGAAGATGCGCCGGAAGGTGACGGGATCCCGTTCCTGAGTCATCGCGTAGGCGAACGGCCAGGTAAGCCGCCCCTCGTACACGAAGTGGAGCGGTTGCGGCGGTTGGTGGACGGCGGGGTACTGGCGGGTTATCGAGTACGGCGCCAGGAACTGCGCGAAAAGGGCGACGAGATAGAGGATTATCAGCACCACGCCACCGAGGATGCCGGTTCGTGAGCGCTTGAAGCGGCGCCAGGCGAGCTCGAGCGGCGTGCGGCTCTCGCGCACCCTGGTCGGCGTGGCGCCCTGGACGGCGGGGCCGCCGCTGATGTCAGTCATAACGGATGCGCGGGTCAATCCACGCGAGCGCCAGGTCGGCGAGCAGATTGCCGACGATGAGCAGCAGGCTGGCGAGGAGCAGCAGCGACATCGCCACGTACTGGTCCTTGTTGATGAGTGAGTCGTAGAGCAGCGGGCCGATGGTCGGCAGGTTGAGCACGATGCTGGCGATGATCGTGCCGTTGATCAGCTCAGGAAGGCTTATGCCGGCCATCGAGATGAGCGGGTTGAGCGCGTTGCGAACGGCGTGGTGGTTGACGACCCGACGCTCGGCGATGCCCTTGGAGCGCGCCGTGCGCACGTAATCGGCGTTGAGCACGTCGAGAAGGTTCGCGCGCATCTGCCGCATGACCGCCGCGATGCTGCCGGTCCCGATGGCGAGGATCGGGATCCACATGTGGTTGAGGAAGTCGACGAGCTTCGGCCACGACCACGGCTCGCCGATGTACTCGGGGCTGAACAGGCCGCCAACCTGCGTGCCGCCCGCCCGCAGCACCAGCGCCACCAGCAGCAACGCGATGAGGAAGTCGGGTATGGCAAGGCCGATGTAGCCGACGAAGCTGGCCACGGCGTCGGTGAAGCCGTTGCGCCGCAGCGCGGTGAAGATGCCTAGCGGCACGGCCACGACCCAGGCGAACACCATGGTCATCCCGGCGACGACGACCGTCCACCACAGGCGCTCGCCGATGACGCTGGAGACCGGCCGGTTGGCGAAGAAGCTGAAGCCGAAGTCGCCGCGGGTGACGATGCCGGTGATCCAGCGGCCGTACTGCTCGTAGACCGGACGGTCGAGCCCGAGCTGGGCGTTGATGCGAGCGACGGTCTCGGGGCTCATGCGGGGGTCTTCTAGGTAGCGGTCGGTGAACGAGCCCGGCGCGATCTGGATGACGACGAAGCATATTACCGACACCAGGAACAGGGTCGGGATCATCACTACGATGCGCCTCATGACGTAGACGAACACGGGCTCCTCACGTCATCATGGCGAGATCGCGGCGAGATCGTGGCGAGACGGGCCGGGAGCCAAGTACAGCGGCATCCCGACCCGACCCTTAGTAGCTTGTGATGTTACCACCAGCCCAAACGGCTGATTACTCGGCGACCGTGTAAAGCGGAACCGGGTTGTACCCGGGGATAACGCCGAGGCTGTAGACGAAGTTGCCGACGTGGTCGTAGACCGCGGCGATGTTCGAAGGCTTGGCGATCATGATCACCGGGGCGTACTCGGCGTTGAGGCGCTGCCACTCCTTGTAGCCCTCGACGCGCGCTTCCGCGTCGACCATGGTCGTGCCCTGGTCGAAGATCTCGTAGACGCGCTGCTCCCAATCGGCCATGGCGTCGAAGTTCGGCTGGCCACCCGGCTCGGCCGGCTGGGTCGAGCGGTGCCAGTAGTAAAGCGAGCCGCCCGGCTGCCAGATGGGCTTGCGCAGCTCGGGGTCGGGCTGGTTGCCGAGAGCGACGATTATCGCCTGGTAGTCGCCGGCGAGGCCGGTCGACAACAGCGCGGAGTTCTGAACCGCCACCAGGTTCGCCTTCACACCTATCTGCGCGAAGTCGTTCTGGATGATGGTGGCGATGTCAGTGAACGTCCCCGAGTCCGACGCGTAGGTTAGGGCGAACTCGAGATTGCCGCCGCCCGGCACGTTGCGGGTGCCGTCGCCGTCGGTGTCCGTGACGCCCAGCTCGTCGAGCGCGGCAGCGGCCGCCTCGAGATCGAAGTCGTTCATTAGCTCGGTGGTGTCCTCGTAGAAGGTGCCGTCGGCTGGGGCGGTCGGCGTGCCGGGGATGACGGCGAGGCCGTTGTAGACGTCATCGATGACGCGCTGACGGTTGACCGCGAACTCCATCGCTTTGCGGAACTCGTGGTTGGAGAACAACTCGCCGAACTGCGGGTCGTCGAAGTTGAATGCCAGGTGGGGCGGGGAGCCGAAGAGCGCGTCGCTTACGACGACGGTGAAATCGGCGCCCTGCTGCTCGCTCTCCTTGAAGTTGGGGAACTGCGCGCCCGAGATGTTGAGCTGGTCGAGGTTGCCGGCCATGAACTGCGCGACCTGGGCCTCGGTGCCCGAGACGATCAGGTAATCGACCTGCTCGACGTACGGCAGTTGCGTGCCGGCGGCGTCGGTCTTCCAGTAGTTGGGGTTGCGCGTGAGCGTAACCAGTTGGCCCGGGGTGTACGACTCGTACATGAAGGGACCGGTACCGACGACCTCGGAGAGGTCGACGTCGGTCGGCCAGGCGTTGTTGACCTCGGCCGCCTCGGCTCCGCCCTCGACGGTGAACTCGAGCAGCTTGTGCTTCGGCATGATGAAGAAGCGCTGCTGCAGGAGGAACGCGGCCGACGGCGCCGGGAGCGTGAAGACGACGGTGTGGTCGTCGACGGCCTCGAAGGTAATCTCCTGCGGCTCGCCGTCCACCGTGAAGGTGAAGTTGGCGGCGTCGCCGGCGCGGGCCTCGGGGTTGGTGATGATCTGGTCGTAGGTGAACACGACGTCCTCGGCCGTGAACGGCTCGCCGTCGTGCCAGGTGACGCCTTCACGCAGGTGGAAGGTGTAGACGGTCCCGTCTTCTGACACTTCCCAGCTTTCGGCAAGGGCCGGCTGGAGCTCGTAGGTCTGGAGGTCGAACTCGACAAGCGAGTCGAAGACCTGCTGCGTGAGGGTCTGGGTGGCGTTGTCGATCTGCGCGTAGTAGAGGAACGTGGGCGGCGCCGCGCCGAGCGGCAACGTGACGGTCCCGCCTACGGTTCCTGGCTCGATGCCGAGCTCCGGGTACTCGACCACCTTCGGCTGCGCCAAGGCGCCACCGAACAGCGTGAGGGCCGCGAGGCCAAGCACTATCAGTAACATTCTGCGATGCATTTGCTACCTCCTCCTGGCTGTTCTTGCGAAAGCCACAATAGACCACTAGCAGACCAGCTAACAAGGAGGTGGTCTTAACCGGGGGTTTGGGTACTTTTGCCGGTTTGCATTTGACCTGGGCAAATGTTGACTAAGTCCTCGACTTAGTTCACTTTGCTCGGCTATCCTGAAGTCATGAGCGAAGTGGGGGTACACGAGGCGAAGACGAACTTGTCAAAGCTCCTGCGGCGAGTAGCGGCCGGAGAGGAGATCGTGATAAGTCGAGGGGGCCAGCCGATAGCGAAGTTGATACCCGTCCGACGAGACGGCCAAAGGGTCTTGGGCCAGGATGCTGGCCGTTTTGTTGTGCCTAATGACTTCGACGACCCGCTGCCAGACGACGTGATCTCGACCTTCGAGTAATGAAGGTCCTACTCGATACTCATGTGTGGCTATGGATGCTTACCGACCCGCATCGCTTAGGAGTACATTAAGGTCGTCGTTGAGGACGGACGAAACGAACTCCTGCTATCCGCCGCCAGTTCCTGGGAGATCGCCATAAAGTTCGCGCTCGGACGGCTACCGCTGCCACAACCTCCCGCGAAGTTCGTCCCCGACCGCATCCCCTCCAGTGGCGTGACCCCGATCGCGATCGAGCATGCTCATGTACTCGCTGTTGCCGAGCTCCCTCTTCATCACCGTGACCCTTTTGACCGGTTACTGATTGCCCAGGCGCGCGCCTTGTCCGTGCCTGTCATGACTGTCGATTCCGCGTTCAATGACTATGACGTGGACGTGATCAAGATTGGCGAGCGCCCTTGAGCTGCCTTGGGTTCCACACCACCACGAACCTTCAGCCTTCAACCCGATTGACTAAGTGGTATAGCAGTGGTACGCTTCTCGTGCTGCGACACAGCAGGCGGCGCCGGGTCCTGTTGAGGATCGCGAAGGCTCGGCCGCACATGCTAGCCGGCTAACGGCCCAGGAACAGCGGCGAAGTGTACCGGTCCGAGGAACCGGCGCGAGGAGGCCCGCGACTGTATGGCACCACCCTCTGCCGGCGATAGTTTGAGAAGCCGCGGTTCCGTGACTACTGGCGCCATGACCACCGAGCCGCTCGATACTTGGTCCCTCAGCCTCAACATCGACAAAGAGTTGCCAACGCCCGCGTACCTCCAACTTCGCGAGCAGTTGGTCGACGCGATCTCCACCGGCGCCTTGCCAGCCGGCTCGGCGCTACCGTCCGAGCGCGGCCTCGCGACCAGCCTCGGTCTCTCACGGATGACGGTGCGGCGCGCCTTCGAGCAGTTGGTAGTTGATGGGCTCGTCGAGCAGCGCCAGGGCTCGGGCACGTACGTGCGCGGGCAACCGCTCGAACAGGTTATCGACCGCGTGCTGGGCTTCACCGACGAAGCCCGCAATCTGGGCCTGGCACCAGGCTCGCGGATGCTCTCTGCGGTCATCGTCGACGCCGACGAGCTGGTGGCTAACGCCCTGCACTTGCAACTTGGTGCCAAGGTGCTGCGCGTAACCAGGCTCCGCACCGCCAACGGCGAGCCGCTCGCCCTGCAAGAGGCACACCTGGCGCCCGACCACCTCGGCCTCTCCCTCGACCTCCTCGCGGAGACCGGCAGCCTCTATCGCACGCTCGAGCAGCAGTTCGGGATCACGCCGGCCAGAGCGCGGCAGACGATAAGCGCCCGCATGCCGTCCTCGCATGAGTGTCGGCTCCTCGGCATCGCGCGGGAGGTACCGGTGCTGGCACTCGAGCGCACTACCAGCGGGGTAGACGACCGGCCGTTCGAGTTCGTGCGCAGCGCGTACCGCGGCGACATCTACCGCATGGCCCTCGACCTCCGGGCGGTATGAATCGCCTGCCCAACGAGCGACGACGAGCGCGGTGTCACGGGTGAGAGGTCACGCCCCTGCAGCAGGGCTGGAGTTCAGGCCACTGACGGCACGCGAGGCCATGCGCGTGCCCGACTTGTGGAACGCTGCCTGGGCCGGCGTGACGGCGTCCACCAACCCGTACCCGCTGACGACAGCGGTATGGCGCGAGAGGCTGGCGTCGCGCCATCACGACTCAAGCCTGCTGCTCGGCGCTTTCGATGGCGACGAGCTGGTGGCGGTCGCCCACGGTAAGACCCCCGTCTCGCCGTGGCAGGCCGAGGCCGTCGGCTGGGTGTCGTTGCTAGCCGTAGACCCTGACCACCAGGGTCGCGGCATCGGCACGCGGCTTTCCGCTCATCTCCTAACAGCCTTGGCCGAGCGCGGTTCCACTCTTGTCAGGTTCGGGGCTGACGCCGATCATCTCCTTCCCGGCCCGCCTCAGGAGTCGGGCCCCGGCGTGTGGCGGTTACTGCGCCGCTTCGGCGTTCGTTTCGGGCCGGCCGAGCACGACCTGCACGTCGATCTGCGCCCTGAGTTACCGCCGACGCCGCTCGCGCCCGGCTGGAGCCTGAGGGACGACGACCTTCAGGGCGCCATCGCCTTTGTCAACAAGACCTTTCCCGGCCGGTGGGCCGAGGAGTTGACCGACTACGTCGCCGCCGGCGCGATCGCCATCACCCTAGTGCGAGGCGGGACCAGCGACAGCGTCGGTTCGGCAGAAGCCCAGGGGTTCTGCGCTGTCTTCCTTGGTGGCGAGCGCGCTACCTCGCCTGGGCTCATCTGGGGCGCGGTTTTCCACCAAGAACTCGAGGAGAAGACGGCGGGGAGTGTGAAGCTGGCGGGCATCGGCCCGCTCGGCCTCCACCCCGCCGCCCGCGGCGCCGGCGTCGGCCTCGCCATGGTGAGAGGCGCGGCTGATTACGTGCGTCGCCGTGGCGCGACCGACCTGATCATCAACTGGACGACGCTCACCGGCTTCTACGGCCGACTCGGGGCGAGGATAATGAGAACCTACCAGCGGGCCGAGGCGCCGCTGGCATCACGCGACTGGCTGCAAGCGATGGCGGCCGGCGAGGCGCCGCAACCGCCGCTCCTCGTGGCGGAGAGCTAAGGATCAGCGATGAGCGATCGACCCAAGGAAAGCACTACTCTCAACACCGAACGCGCCGATGAGGCGTACGCCGGCCTCGACTCGTGGTCGGCGGGTGACATCGTCGCCGCAGTTACCGATGCGAACCGGCGAGCCATCGAGGCGGTAGCCGCGGCGCAACCCGACCTTGAGCGGGCGGCGGCCGGCATCGAGAAGAGCCTGGCTGCCGGTGGCCGGTTGGTGTACGCCGGAGCCGGCACGTCCGGTCGCCTCGGCGTGATGGACGCCGCGGAGTTAGCGCCGACGTTCGGCTTCGACGACGTCGCGGTCGTACTCGCTGGCGGCGGGGAGGCGCAAGCACGTGCGCAAGAAGGCGCCGAGGACGACCGGCGAGCCGCCGAGCGGCAGATCGACGCGCTCGGCCTAGGCGCCAACGACGCGTTGATCGGCATCGCCGCAAGCGGTAGGACGCCGTTCACGGTCGCCGCGGTACGCCACGCGAAGGCACGCGGCGCGTTCACCGTCGGCATCGCCAACAACGCCGGTACCCCGCTGCTGGCGGTCGGCGACGTCGGCGTCCTACTTGACACCGGACCTGAGGTGCTGGCTGGGAGCACGCGCTTGGCCGCTGGCACGGCCCAGAAGGCCGCGCTCAACGCGTTGTCTACCGCTGCCCTGGTGCGTCTTGGCGGCGCCTACGACAACCTCATGGTCGGCATGCGCCCGCTCAACGCCAAGTTGAAGCAACGCGCCGTCGAGATCGTGGCCCAAGCCAGCGGGTTGGCAGAGATTGACGCCGCTGAGGCACTCGAGCGCGCCAACGGCGACATCCGCGCCGCGATCGTCCTGGCTGCGACGAACCTGAGCGCCGCCGACGCCAAGGCGCTGCTAGCGCGATCGGGCTCGAGGGTGCGCGCCGCCATCGCGGCGGCGCGCGCGTGGCGCTAAAGGGTCGGCGAGCAGCGGCCCATCGTGGTGGGCTGCGGGCGGGCGGAAACGCCTCAGTC
>DASROV010000253.1:0-2495 GCA_035646755.1 Trueperaceae bacterium
GTGGCGGCGTTCCTGGCACTCAAGCGGGCCGGCGGGCTGCTCGAAGGCCCACGGGCCGAGCTGCTAGCGGGGGTCGTCGCCTCACCCGACCGGCTCGGTCCCCGTGAGGTCGCGGCGGTGGCGTGGCTCGACCAGACGTTGAGGGCGGCCGTGGCCGTGGGCGCGAACGCCGGCGCGAATGCCGGCGCGAACGCCGGCGCGGCCACGGCCGTGGACGAGGACGCCGACGACGCGGGCAAGAGCGCGGTCCACGTCGCGAGCGCTGTGGCCTTCCGCCTGGGGCCGTACGACCTGCTCCACGCCGACCTCGCCCTGCTACGCGAGCCGCCGGGGTCGGTAGGAATCGGCGGCTCGCACGACCCGGGGGCCGCGCTGTTGGTTATCGAGGTGGTACGCGGCCGCTCCAGTCACGAGACGCGGGCACCGCTCTACGCTGCCGGCGGCGTCAGGGAGTTCTGGCTGCTCGACGTCGACCGCGGCTGGACGGAGGTGCTGCGCTCGCCGTGGCGCGGGCTGTACCGCTCGCGCACGCTGTGGTACCCGGGCGAGAGCGTGCCCCTAGCACAGCTAGGGGGCGTGGAGGTGGAGACACTGCCGCGACTATGACCCCTCGCCTGCTGGCTATCTTTTCCGGCCGCGATTGGGCTACTCGACGACCACCGGCTCGGCGGCGGGGTAACTGCCGAGGTACTTCACGAAGGCCGCTCTGCGCATGAGGCCGGTCATCGCGGCAGCCACCGCGGGGTCGCTTATGTGGCCCTCGATGTCGATGTAGAAGAGGTAACTCCACGGCTTGTCGCGGCGCGGCCTCGACTCGAGCTTGGTCATGTTGATGTCGTGCTCGGGGAACACCTGAAGGCAGGCCACGAGGTCGCCCGGCCTGTGGTGGGTGGCGAGCACCATGCTGGTCTTGTGGGTGCGGCCTGGCTGCTTGGCGCGCTCCTCGTGTCCGAGCACGAAGAAGCGGGTGTAGTTGAAAGTGAGGTCCTCGATGTGCTCGGCGGCGATCTCCAACCCGTACGCCTCCGCGGCGCGGCGGCTGGCGATGGCGGCACCATCGTTCACTGCTGCGCCACTGTCCGCACCGCCCGAGGCGCGCGCGGAGTTGCCACGCTCCGCCAGCAGCTTGGCGGCGCCGGCGGTGTCGAAGTCGGTTACCGCTTCGAGGCCGTGCTGGCGGATGAACCGCTGGCACTGCTGCAACGCCTGCGTGTGGCTGTAGACGCGCTTGACGTCCTCCAGCCGCGTGCCTGGCAACACCAGCAGGTTGTGATGGACGCGCACGATGCGCTCGGCGATCACCGTGAGCACGGAGTCGGTGAGTAGGTCGTAGGTCTGGTTGATCGAGCCGGCGAGGCTGTTCTCCACCGGCAGGCAGGCGAAGTCGCACTCGCCCCCTACGGCCGCGTCGAACGCCTCGTCGAAGCTCGGGAAACCCACGGCAACACCGTCTGGCGCGAACGCCAGCGCGGCCTCCTCGCTGAACGCGCCGGCCACGCCCTGGAACGCGACGCGGGGAGCAGAACTCTGGATCATGGCGGTGAGTGTACTTCGGCCCGCGTGTGCGGCGTCGTCAATCGAGCTGCTCGACCTCGCTCTTGACGGCGGCCAGTTCGGCGGCCACGGCATCGAGCTCGCCGCCCAACTTCTCGAGCCGGTCGAGCTCCGAGCGCACGAAGCGCGTGTACGGGCTGATGGCGCCCATAAGCTTCTCCTGGGCACTCTTCAGCTCGAGCTCGAACTGGTCGCTGAGGGCCCGCTCGAGGCCGTCGCGAAGCTCCTGCATCCTGCCGTGAAGTTCGCGCTTGGCTTTGGCGCGCTGCCTGGGGATGACCAGCAGCCCGACGCTGACCATGGTAAGGCCGAGCGCGATGCCGGTGATGTCGAGGGCGGCCGTCGAGATGAAGGCCAGCACCGCAGCGCTGAGCCCGATGCCGGTGACGTTGAGCAGGCCGGTGCGGAACACCGCGTTCTGCAGGTCGTCCGCCAGGCGCCGCGCCTCGGCCTCGTCGTCGAAGGTCTCCAGCGTGTTCTCGGCGCTCTCGCGCAGTGAGCGCACCAGTGCCTGCCGGTCGTACTGGAAGCGCCCGCCGACCTCGCCGATCACGCGTTCCTCGGCCGCCGACGTGCGCTCGTTGACGAAGCGCATCACGTCTTCCCAGAACTGCAGGTTGCGCTGCAGGAACCAGTCGACGATGTCGCCAACCGCGTTCTCGATGCGCCGGTCGACGTCCTTAAGCACCTTGGCGTCGAACTCCTCCTTTACTGCCTTGGTGTTGAGCAGCTTCGGGATGCGGCGGAAGCGGATGGTGTCGTCGAAGAACGCGTCGCCGCGGGCCTCGACGTCGCGCAAGATGTCCTTCACGCGGATCAGATGCGTCTCGAACTCACGCCTGAGGTCCTTGACGAACTGCTGGTTCTGCCGCTCGATCTCCTCGAGACCCCCGCTGTCGTCTTTGAGCAGCGCGAGCCGCTTCTCGAGCTCGTCCTGGTAG
>DASROV010000254.1:0-5864 GCA_035646755.1 Trueperaceae bacterium
GCTTCGAGCGTCGAGGCGGGCCCGAGCACGCCCAGCGCCAACGGCCGACCGGCCGAACCGTCGCGGTACGACGAGCAGACGGGCAAGCCCCGCCCCCTGCTCGACCTGATCCGCTCCAAGCTGGCCGACGACCGCGGCGAGCTGCCCGTCGACCGCAAGCTCATGCAGATCGTGAAGCGCGGACGCGAACGCCCGTCATACGAGCTGCACCTGGCAAACGGCGAGTACGCCGGGCCGCTCACAGCGGCCCAGCTCCTCAAGCCCGGCAACGTGCGTGCAGCCATGCTCGTCGCCGCCGGTCGGGCGGTCCCCCCGGTCGGCACCCGCGAAGCGGACTGGACGCGCGTGGCCGAATGGATAGACGAAGCGGCCGAGATCGCCGACACCGTGCGCGAGAGCGAGGAGACGCGCGAGTGGCTCGCGAGCTTTCTCGAGATCGAAGACCCCGCGATCGTGCCCACCGACGACGCCTCACGGCTCGCAAGGCAGCTCCGCGACGGCCCCCGCGACACCTTCCGCGACCCCGACGGGCGCGTGTACCTCAAGCTCACGCCCCTGTCGCCCCACGTCCGCATCCACCTCGGCGCCAAGACGACACAGCACGACCTCACCAACCGGCTGACCCGGCTCGGCTTCAAGGGCGAGCAGCTATCGGCCCGAGACGGGGACACGGGAACAGTCCGTAAGGGCCGCTACTGGCTCTCCCAAAGGGGGTTCGACCCCCATGCGTGAGCTTGTCAGCGGTCGATGGCCTCGAGCAGCGCCGCCGCGGTCTCGGCATCCGTCACAAGCTGGTTGAAGTAGCGCGCTGCGGAACCGGCCCGGATGGCGTCCAGCTTCTCGCGTCCCGCGGCTACCGCGATGCACGTCGGAATCCGCTGAACGACTTCCAAGCCCGTGGCGAGCAGGCGCTCCCAGCCCGGAAAGGGAACCGCCACGCCTTCAGAGTCATAGAAGCGTGAACAGACGTCGCCAACTGCGGCCTGAAGCGTGTTCATGTCGTTGCGGACGAAGCTGGGCAGCGACGTGCGCGACAGAGGCGGCGCCCCGACGCCCATGATCGCGCACCGCGCGGCGCTCCACATCTCGATCACCCGCCGGGCCGAGGGGTCCTGCCGCAGGGACTCGTGCAGCTCGGGGCCCGGCAGCGCCGGGGCGTACAGGAAGGTCGGAATCCCGCCGACCTTGAGCGCGAACTGCCGGACGATCTCGTTCGGCGCATACCAGGCCTCGGCTTCGTCGTGGCCGCCGATCATCGGCGCGAGCAGGACGTTGGGCAGGCTGGGCAGCTCGGCCTGTGCCGCTTCGTAGACCGTTCGGCCGGAAGAGACGAGTAGCACGTCGCCCGCCACCAGGCCGACAGCCTGCAGCGCGGTCGAGAGCGCGGGTGCGAGCCTCTCGCCGGCAGGGCCGCGCGCGGGCAGCCTCGACAGCCAGACCGCGTCGAGCCCGAGTGCGCCGGCCACGCGCAGCTCGAGCTCATCCATGTCGCGGTCCGGCGGTGCCACTACCTCGATGCGCACGATTCCCTCGCGCCGGGCTTCGGACAGCAGGCGGCTGACGGACGCCCGGCTCACGCCGAGCCTGGCGGCGATATCCGCCTGGGTCGCGTCCTCGAGGTAGTAGAGGGTCGCGGTCCGGTGCATGAGGGCCCCGGAGAAGCGGGTGCGCTTCGTGCTCATGAGCCGGACCTTTTAGAACATCTGTTCTGGACGGATGTTCACGAATGGGGTACCTTACCGCACAAGGTGCCCGAATCGATGCAAGCCGTGGTCTGTCACGGCCCGAGGGACTACCGGCTGGAGGAGGTTGCTGTCCCGCAGCCCGGCCACGGCGAGGTGCTGGTGCGCGTCGAGGCCTGTGGCATTTGCGCCTCCGACTTGAAGTGCTATCACGGCGCCTCGAAGTTCTGGGGGGACAACGGGCGTCCCGCTTGGGCAGAGACTGAGGTCATCCCCGGCCACGAGTTTGTGGGCGAGGTCGTCGAGCTCGACGAGGCGGCTGCCGGGCGCGCCAAGGTCGACGTCGGCGACCGCGTGGTCTCGGAACAGATCGTCCCCTGCAGGAAATGCCGCTACTGCCTGCGCGGTCAGTACTGGATGTGCAACGTCCACGACATCTACGGGTTCAAGCGCGCGACGCCGGGCGCCATGGCCAGCTACATGGTCTTCCCCGCGACGTCACTCGTTCACAAGGTGTCGAAGGACATGCCGGCGGCCCACGCAGCCTTCGCCGAGCCGCTCTCCTGTGCGCTGCACGGAGTCGAGCGGGCGCAAATCTCGTTTGAGGACGTCGTGGTGATTGCAGGCTGTGGACCGATCGGGATCGGCATGGTGGCCGGAGCCAAGGCGAAGAGCCCCGGGCACGTCGTGGCCCTCGACGCGGTCGAACACAAGCTCGACCTCGCGACGGCGTGCGGCGCCGACACCGTGGTCAACATCGCCGAGCAGGACCCGCTGGAGGTCGTCCTCGGCCTGACTGAGGGCTACGGCGCCGACGTCTACATCGAGAGCAGCGGGCACGCCGCCGCGGTGGGCCAAGGATTGAGCCTCCTGCGCAAGCTCGGCACGTTCGTGGAGTACAGCGTCTTCGGCGAGGACGTCACGGTCGACTGGAGCATCATCTCCGACGACAAGGCGCTCGACATTCGCGGCGCCCACCTCGGGCCCTACTGCTGGCCGGCCGCAATCTCGATGATCGAGTCCGGCGAGCTCCCGATGGACCGGATCTGCACTCACCAACTGCCCGTCTCGGAGTTCAAGGACGGCCTCGATCTGGTGGCCGACGGCTCGAGCTCAATCAAGGTGTCCCTGATCCCGGAATGACGGTCAAGCGTCTCACGCAGCAAGACGAAACAACAATAGGAGGAGAAAAAGGTGTCCCAAATTTCTAGTTGGTCCCGCGGCATCATCGCGGTGGTCGCAGTGCTTGCGCTGGTAGCAGTCGCCGGCTGTGGGTCGGACGATGATTCCAAGGAGTCCAGTGGTGGTGGCGGAGGCGAGGCCAAGAACGCGAAAATCGCCTTCTTGATGCCTGACACGGCCTCCACCCGCTACGAGCTGGCCGACAAGCCGCTGTTCGAGAAGCGCTTGAAGGAGCTTTGCGCCAGCTGCTCGGTTCTGTACCAGAACGCCGACGCGGACGCTGCCAAGCAGCAGCAGCAGGTGGACTCCGCTCTGGCACAGGGCGTCAAGGCCATCGTGCTCGACCCGGTGGACTCCGCGGCCGCGGCCACGATGGTGCAGAAGGCCAAGACGCAGGGCGTGCCGCTTATCGCTTACGACCGCCCGATCCCCAAGGCCAAGGCCGACTACTACGTGTCCTTCGACAACGAGAAGCTCGGCGCGCTGTTCGCCCAGTCGCTCGTGGACAAGGTGAAGGAGGACAACCCGAATGGGGGCCTGCTCCAGGTCAACGGCTCGCCGACCGACGCCGCCGCCGGCCTGATCAAGAAGGGCATGCACAGCGCGATCGACCCCAGCGGTCTGAAGCTGCTGGCCGAGTACGACACCCCGGACTGGGCGCCGCCCAAGGCCCAGGACTGGGTTGCCGGTCAGATCTCGAGGTTCAAGGGCGAGATCGACGGCGTGGTCGCGGCTAACGACGGCACCGCGGGCGGAGCAATCGCCGCCTTCAAGGCCGCGGGCGGTGACGTTCCGCCGGTGTCGGGCAATGACGCCGAGCTTGCCGCTGCTCAGCGCATCATCGCCGGCGACCAGTACAACACGATCTCCAAGCCGATCAAGATCGTGGCCGGCGCTTCGGCGGAGGTGGCCTACGCCTTCGCCTCGGGCAAGCCGCCGGAGGGCAAGACGACGCTGTTCGGCACTCCGTCGCAGCTGTTCGTGCCCTCGGTCGTCACAAAGGAGAACGTGCAGGAGAAGCTCATCGACAGCGGTGAGATCAAGGCCAGCGAGTTGTGCAGCAAGGAGTACGCGAAGTACTGCTCCGAGCTCGGCATCAAGTAGCCGGCACGACGCACCCGAGCAGCTCTCGCCGCCGTCCGGCGGCGAGAGCTGCGACGGTTCGCCGCGGCCGCGAGACCACTCACGAAGGATCCTCATGACCCCAGCGTTAGCTACGACAACACCCGCCACAACCACGCAGACGAGCATCCTCTCCCTTCGCGGCATCACCAAGACCTTCGGAGCCGTCGCCGCGCTGACAGACGTCGACCTCGACGTGGCCGCCGGCCAGGTCGTGGCCATCGTCGGCGACAACGGCGCCGGCAAGTCAACGCTCGCCAAGGTCCTTGCGGGCGTACACGCAGCGGACTCCGGCACAATCACCTTCCACGGAGAGCAGGTCCGGATCCCCAACCCCGCAGTCGCTCAGGCTCTGGGCATCGCGACCGTGTATCAGGACCTCGCGCTGTGCGAGAACCTCAACGTCGTCGAGAACCTCTTCCTCGGCCAGGAGCTGCGCCGCACGCGGCTCGACGAAGTCTCCATGGAGGTGCGGTCGTGGGAGCTGCTGCGCGAGCTCTCGGCCAAGATCCCCACGGTGCGCCTGCCCGTCGCTTCGCTGTCGGGCGGGCAGCGGCAGACCGTGGCCATCGCCCGGTCGCTGCTGGGAGACCCGAAGATCATCATTCTCGACGAGCCCACCGCGGCGCTTGGCGTGGCGCAAACGGCCGAGGTCCTCAACCTGCTCGAGCGCCTGCGCGAGCGCGGCCACGGCGTGATCATGATCAGCCACAACATGGCCGACGTGAAGGCTGTGGCGGACACCGTGGTGGTCCTGCGCCTCGGGCGCAACAACGGCGTCTTCGATGTCGGCTCCGTCTCGCAGGAAGACATCGTGGCCGCCATCACCGGCGCCACCGACAACGTGGTCACTCAACGCGCGGCCCGCCGCGAGGCACCGGCGTCTCCCGCAGCCGACGAGGGCAGCTCCCATGAGTGACGTCGAGACTCAGACCCCGGCCCCGTCGGTGGCGACGGATCTTGAGGACGAGCGTCTCCAGCAGGGCCAGGCACTTGGCGACACGCTGTCCGAGCTGGCCCGCCGCGTCCGCGCCGGCGACCTCGGCATCCTCCCCGTGGCCGCGGGACTCGTGGTCATCGCGATCGTCTTCAACTCGCTCAACTCGATCTTCCTGTCAAGCGGAAACCTGTCGAACATCCTGCTCGAGAGCGTGCCGGTCGGGGTCATTGCCCTCGGCATCGTCTGCGTGCTCCTCGTCGCGCAGATCGACCTGTCGGTTGGTTCCGTGAGCGGGCTTTCCGCCGCGCTGCTGGCCGTACTCTGGATCGACAAGGGCCTGCCCGCTGCCCTTGCGGTCGTGCTCGCCCTCATGGCGGGTGCGGTCATCGGATGGCTGTACGGCCAGATGTTCAACCGGGTGGGCGTGCCCAGCTTCGTGATCACGCTCGCCGGCCTACTCGCCTTTCTGGGCGTTCAGCTCTGGCTGCTTGGCACCAAGGGCGCAGTGAACCTTCCGTTCGACTCGACGCTCGTGAAATTCGCCCAGCTGGAGTTCGTGCCGAAGTGGCTCTCCTACGTCTTCGTAATCGCCGCCGCGGCCGGGCTTTTCGCCGCTGGATACGGCCGGGCGCAGGAGCGGCGAAGGGCCGGCCTCTCAGACCAGTCGGTCATGCTCCTCGCTGCCCGCAGCTTTGCCCTGCTGCTCGGGCTCGGGCTGCTGGTCTACTACCTCAACCAGACGCGCGGCGTCGGCTGGATGTTCGTCGGGTTCCTGGGTCTCGTCCTGGTCATGCACTACGTGCTCACGCGAACGGCGTTCGGGCGGTCCATGTTCGCCGTGGGCGGCAATCCCGAAGCCGCCCGGCGTGCCGGCATCGACGTCAACCGCGTCTACACGTCGGTCTTCGTGCTTTGCTCGAGCCTCGCTGCGCTCGGCG
>DASROV010000255.1:0-4464 GCA_035646755.1 Trueperaceae bacterium
GGGGTGTTGCCGTCCCACGGCAGCGGAGGCGCAGCGGGGGTGCGTGCCGAGGTGCTGGCGGAAGCTGTGGAGCGCTTGCGGGCGGCGGCGGCCTGGTACCTTCCTGGCCTTGCCGGCGCCGTGGTGAGCGCGACCTGGCACGGCATACGGGCGCGGCGCCCCTCAGGGAACCCCGTGGTGCGGCGCCTGGCGCCGGGTGTAACGCTCTTCGGCGCTCTCGCCGGCCGCGGCTTCCTGTGCGGGCCGCTCCTTGCCGAGCGCCTCGCCGCGGTGCTTACCGCAAGGCTGGTCGACCACCCGAGCACGCGTCACTGACAGGCTACTGTGACCCGCTTTACAGTCCGGAGGATCCCACGCCGGCGCGCGACGCCTTGCGTGGGCTACGGCTGGGCCTGCCCCGCCGCGAAGAGAGGAAGTCGAGCGATGCGCCATACGCGTTCTTACGTTCTCCTGATAGCCGCGATCGCACTCCTGTTAGCCGCCTGCAGCTCGCCCCAAGCGCTGCAGTCCAGCGACGAAGTGATAATCCCCGCCAAGGGCGGCAACCTGTCAGTGGCCGCGTTGCCGGCCTGGTCGAATGATGACAACCTCACCGTCGAGGTGCTCGGCGTGGGCCTCGGCAACTCGAACGACGCCACCGACACGGCCACGTTCGTCATCCCCGACCCGAGCAACGTCGTGAAGGTCTACGTCCAGGTAGTGACCAAGGCCGGTACCTCCGGTGAGGGCACCTACCCCGACCCGACCGAGGTCGAGATACAGGCCCTCGACGCGGCCAACACCGTCATCGCCGTGAAGTCGCTCTCCGGCGGCACCGTCGAGCGTGTGGGCATCCAGTCGCAGACGGGCGTCGGTGGCAACATCGGCAGCAGCGGCACCACCGGCTACAGCCACGAAGCCGAGTTCAGCGCTCAGGTCGCCTCGGTCGCGATAGACATCTCGGACAACGCCATAACCGGCTTCCCCGCCTCGCCGCGCGCGCTGATCGTATCGGTGTTCCGCGACCTCGACGACGACACCTCATCGGCCGGCTTGCTGCCCAACCTCTACGTCTTCGGCGACGACGGCTATCCTGACGCCGCCCAGACGATCGCGCTGCCTGCCGCCTTCGCCGGCGGCGACGTCACCGTAACCTTCGCGATAAGCGACGTCGAGATGTTCTCACGCTCGTCGGGCTTCACGGAGAACGACCCGCGCATCGTCTACTACGCGGCGAGCGCCGGCGGCGCCTCGGCCGACGCGAAACTCGACAAGCCGAACATGGGCGCCGACCTGGCCATCGTCGAGTTAGTACTCAACGACGTGCCGGCCGGCACTACTGAGGTACAGGCGAGCCTTTACTCACCGGCGCCGGAAGACGAGAATCCCAAGGGCGACTCCGTCTATTGGAACACCGTGAGTGTCAAGGTCAACGCGCCGGAAAACGAAGTCGACTTCGAGGGCTGCACGCCCGGCTACTGGCGCCAAGAGCATCACTTCGACTCCTGGACCACGTACTCCCCCGAGCAACTCTTCTCCACCGTGTTCGGCGTCGACCCTGCGATCACGGTCAAGACCGGCGGCCGGTCCAGCGCGACCGACCCCACCCTGCTGCAGGCCGTGTGGGCCAATGGCGGCGACATCAACGCGCTCGCGCGTCACGCGACAGCGGCGCTATTGAACGCGGCGTCAGCCGACGTCGACTACACCTACTCCGAGGCAGAGGTAATCGCCATGGTAAAGGCGGCCATCGCCTCGGGCGTCTACGAGAAGGCCAAGGACATCCTGGCCGCCGCCAACGAGATCGGTTGCGACCTCAACTGAAGCGGTAACTAGCAAGCAGGAATAGGTGCGGCGGCCGTCGAGAGATGGCCGCCGCACGTGTTTCATGACGCTTCAAAGCCGGTTGGCTCGGCGAGCGAGCCTGTGCAGGCTCAGGTTCAGGCCGGCGTGGCCACCCCGAACAGGTCGTCGGCGAGTTCGAACAGCATCTCCTTGCTGAAGGTTCGCCGGCCCTCGGCGAGGCCCTCGCCGGACTTCGCGAGCGTGAGCTTGCGATAGACGTGGCTGTCGTACGGGTGGAGGACTACCTCCTTGAACACCGCTGAGCGCAGGCTGGCGTTGACCATCAGCACCGGCCGGCCACTGGCCTCCTCCGAGAGGCTGGCGACCATCACCGTGGTGGGCAGGTCGTACGGCCGTTCCATGCGATAGATGTAGTCGGTGAAGTCGGCCTCGACCGTGAACTTCACCCCGTCATGGACCGCGGCGTACTCGCGCATCCAGTCGAGGAGCTCGGCCCAGGCTGTGTAGAAGGCCATCATCTTGGGCATGGCTCACAGTCTACGGCAGTACAGGTACCAGGCGACCTCTGGACACCGAAGCTAGACACCGAAGCGCGTGTGGAGCAGGGTATCGAGCGGCTCGAGCCCACCCACCGCAGGCACCCCGAACTCCTGGGCGTCGCGGTCGGAGCCGATAAGCACCGCCTGCAAGCCCGACGCCAAGGCGCCGCCGATGTCGGCGCGCGCGTCGTTGCCGACCATGAGTGCGTGCTCCGGCGCTGTCTCGAGGCCGACGCAGGCGAGCGTGAAGATACGGGCGCCGGGCTTGCGCACCGCGACGTCGCTGTCGCCCGAGATCAGCACGACCCGGAAGTAGCGTTCGAAGCCCAGCTCCGCCAGCGCCGCACGCTGCATGTCCTCGGGGCCGTTCGACAACAGGGCCAACCTGATGCCCTTGCCGTCGAGTCGCGCCAACAACGCGGCCGCCCCTTGCGCCTGCCTCACCTCGGCCGCGTAGGCCGCCGCGATCTCCCGTGAAAGCAGGTCGAGGTCGACCTGTGGGCGCTGCTCGAGACGCTCCAAGGTCCTCTCGAGCACGAGCTTCAGGGTGAGTGGCCCGTCGCGAACTAGCTCCTGTTTCACGATGTCGGCGAACGAGTTCATCGTGCACTGTTCGAGCATCAGCTCGGTCCTCACCAGAGAAAGCAGGCCGGCGAAGTCGCCGGCGAAGCCTCCGATGGTCCCGTCGAGGTCGAAACAGACCGCGTCGATCACGCGAGTTAGCGTAACCCGCTGCGTAGCCCGTAGCGTAGCCCGCAGCGTAGCCCGCAGCGAAATCCGGAGTGAGCGGGCGCCCGCGGTATGCTGGTCTGCCGTGCCTGAGAACGACCTCATCGACCCACTAAACGAAGAGCAACGAGCAGCCGTCCTTCACTTTCAGGGGCCGGCGCTGGTGTTGGCCGGCGCCGGCTCGGGCAAGACCCGCACCGTCGTGCACCGCATCGCCTACCTGCTGCGCCACCACGACGTGCTGCCACAGCAGGTCCTCGCCGTCACGTTCACAAACAAGGCGGCGGGCGAGTTAAAGGAGCGCGTCGAGTCGCTTATCGGTGCGCCAGGACGCGACCTCTGGGTGTCTACGTTCCACTCCGCCTGCCTGCGCGTGCTGCGCACGTACGGTGAGCGCATCGACCTCAAGCCCGGCTTCGGCATCTACGACAACGCCGACCAGCTCGACGTCCTCAAGGACCTACTCGGCGCGACCAAGGGGATGACCGACGTCAATCCAAGGACGCTACGTTCGCTGATCGACCGGGCGAAGTCGAACCTGTGGACGCCGGCGAGGTTGCGTGACGAGGGCGAGCGCGTCTGGGGCCGCATCGTCTCGGGGCTGCCGCTGGAAGCGGTGGTCGATGTCTATGAGCGCTACCAGAGCCGCCTCAAGCAAGCCAACGCTGTGGACTTCAACGACATCCTCGGGCGCACCGTGGACCTGTTCGACGAGCACCGCGACGTGCTCGAGCGGGTGCAGCAACGCGCGGTGTTCATCCACGTCGACGAGTATCAGGACACCAACGCAGCGCAGTACCGGCTCACGCAGCAGCTGGCCGACACCTACGGCAACCTCATGGTCGTCGGTGACCCCGACCAGAGCATCTACGCCTTCCGCGGCGCCGACGTGCGCAACATCCTCGACTTCCGCCGAGACCACGAGGACGCCAAGGTCTACCGGCTCGAGCTCAACTACCGCTCAGTGGGCAGCGTGCTGGCCGTGGCCAACGCCGTCATCAAGCACAACCAGGGGCGCATCGACAAGGACCTGAGGCCGGTGAAGGGCGAGGGCGAGAAGGTAAGGATCTACCGCGCGGCCGACCACCGCGCCGAGGGTGAGTTCGTAGCGCGCACCATCGAGCGCCTGCGGGCCGAGCGGCAGCTCCCCTACTCCGCCTTCGCCGTGCTCTACCGCACCAACTCGCAGTCGCGGG
The DNA here is from genome assembly GCA_035646755.1 of Trueperaceae bacterium. Lineage (GTDB taxonomy): Bacteria > Deinococcota > Deinococci > Deinococcales > Trueperaceae > DASRWD01. Next base: position 4,250 of record DASROV010000255.1, read on the forward strand.
TGATGGAGGAGTCGCTGCGGCGCGCCAGCATCCCGGCGCGGATCGTCGGGGGCGTGGGCTTCTACGACCGCCGCGAGGTGAAGGACGTCTTGTCGTACGCCAGGGCGGCCCTCAACCCGGCCGACGACGTCTCTTGGCGCCGCATCCTCAGCCGCCCAAAGCGCGGGATCGGCGGGACCAGTGAGCAACGGTTGGCCGCCTGGGCGGGCCGTGAG
>DASROV010000256.1:0-10998 GCA_035646755.1 Trueperaceae bacterium
CCTACGTTCCTGGCCACGGCGAACCGGTCGGACGCGTGGGCGTGGAGACGCTGCGCGAGCACGTGCACGCCGTTAAAGCCGAGGCTAGTCGCCTGGCGGCAGCAGGTGTAGACCTGGACTCCCTCGACGACGCTTTGCCCACCGACGACAGTCGCTCGTGGGACTTCGCGTTCCCGTTCTACGCGGCGAACCTGCAGTTCTTGATGGAGCGGCTAGGGACATAGAACGTGTTGACTCCGTGAGCGCGACTAACCGTCACCTTCTCGCGACCTAGCGTCGGCCAATGCCAATTCCAGCCGCAGTCCAGGCACGCGGCCGAAATGTCTCACTAGGCCTCTGCGAGACGTTTTATCGCCGCCTCGAGGTCATCTAGTTCCTCGGCGACTGTTACCTCCATCAACGCGAGTGCGGTGTCGAAATAGGCGTGAGCCAAGCGATCTCGCATTCCAGCGATGCGTCGCCATGGGATGGACGCCTCCTTCGATACGGTCTCCGCGCGTAGAGCTTTCACGGCTTCGCCGATCTCGATGAACCGCATCCGAACTGCATCGAAAACGACCGGCATGGTCAGGTCGCCGTCTTGCAGATATCGTCGGATCGCCGCGAGGGCCTCCAGGATGTCTTGAAGCCGTTCTTCTTCCCGACGACTCACAGAGGTACGGCGTCCTGTAACAGCCTTTGGCTTTCGTCGGACCTGAGGGCAAAGGTCGGAACTATCTCGACATGCCGTCCGATGATGTCGCTGAAGGCGTTCTCGATACGCGCCAAGCCGATAAGGCCAACGGGTTTCAGCAGATCTACCAAGATGTCTACGTCGCTTTCGGGCCCATCCTCACCTCGCGCCACGCTGCCGAAGACGCGGATGTTTGACACCCCGAAGGCCTCGCCCGTCGACCGAAGTTGGCTGCGTCGTTCGCGGATGACAGCTAGGGTCGACAGCTGCTGTGGACCCAGCCGGGATGGCTGGGAGAGCTCGATTCCCAAATCATGTCCGGTCGCCTGTACAAGCGCCTGAAGCGTCTCCACATTGGGGACATGGCGCTCACGTTCGTAAGCGCTGATCGACGACTGGGGGATTCCACTGAGTTCAGCAAGTTCAGCTTGGGTGAGCCCGGCAGACAGTCGAGCTTGTTTCAAGATTCCAGAGCTAACCGACATGGCGTATTTTAGCAGGATTTGCGATATGGCGGACCTTTGCCGACTACCGTTTGACGACCTATGCTGTTGAAGAGTGAACCACCCGCGGCCCTCACAACCTCCCAACCGAATATTCCTGGTCTAGGACGCGCCGAAGCTCGCCGACATCGTCGCTAACCACCTCGGCCGCTACGGTTACGAGGTGATGACAGCGCGGCGCTTCGACGAGGTGGCGAGATGGACTAGGTGATGGCGATCGAGAACGGTGGCGACGACTACATCGTCAAACCGTTCAGCCCCGAGGTCGTCACCGCGAAGGTCAAAGGGGCGTTGCGCCGAGCCCACGGCGAGCACGCTGGCCAAAATGAACCCGTCCGCGGCAGCCAGCACGCTGGCCTGTCTGCCCTTCGCAATCGGCGGGCTGCACGCCATGGTGGCACTCAACTCGTTAGGCAGCGTGCTGCTGGTTAACGTGGTCGGCTACAGTGTGGTGGTCGTGGCGCTGTTCGCGCTGATCCAGTTCGGTTTCTTCGCCTTGACTAGCTGGACGTACCTGAGGGCGTTGGTGGTGCGGCAGTGAGATGAGGCCCTAGCCCGTAAGATGCCCGTTGACGCTAGATTGCAAGTGGAGGACTACCAATAGGGCACTTATGAGCATCGCTCGCGAAAACATGGTCACTGGCGACGGATCGTCGGTGATGGAGTTGCGGCAACGCATCGCGGTTCTCGAGCGAGAGGCCGCAAGGTGCGAGGAGGATCTCCGGCGGAGCATCCGCCTCTTCAGCCAGGTCTTCGAGGCGATGCCGATCGCCGCTTGCCTCGCGACCGTCGACGATGGCCGGTTGCTGCGGACCAACCAGCGGTATACCGAACTCACCGGCTACGAACAAGCCGAGGTCTTGGGTCGGACTACCGGGGAACTCGGCATGTGGTCGGGCAGGCGCGACCGCGAGAAGTTCGCGGCGGCCATCGACGACGGCGGTGCTTTCCGCGATCTGCCACTGAAGCTACGCGCCAAAGATGGCGTGGTCTTGGACATTAGTGCCTCTGGCGACCGCATTGAGCTGGACGACCGACAGGTGTGGCTCAGCATGTTCACCGACACGACAGCACGCCTCCGGTACCAGGAGGAGTTGATGAGGGCCATAGCAGAAGTCATGTCGGACACCACCTGGTTCAGCCGATCCGTTGTCGAGCGACTCGCGAAGGTAAGGTCTGGTGGGGAGCTTCCCCAGGGAGCAATAGAGTTGACCAAACGAGAGGAACAGGTCCTGTCGAGGATGGCCAAGGGGTTGCACAACGATGCGATCGCCGAGGAGTTCGGCATCGCCCCGAAGACGGTGACCAACCACGTGACCAACATCTACCAGAAGCTCGGCGTGAGCTCCAGATCCGAGGCCGTGATCTGGGCCCGCGATCACGGCGTCGTGGCATGAGTGACGACCCGCTGTTCGTCGTGGGGCTCGGCGCGTCCGCCGGGGGTCTCGAGGTGCTGCAGGCCTTCTTCGACCGGATGCCGGCTGACAGCGGCATGGCGTTCGTGGTGATCATGCACCTCTCCCCCGACCACGAAAGCCGCTTGCCTGAAATCCTGCAATCACACACCGCCATGGTCGTCGACAGGGTGACCGACTCCGTCGCCATGCAGGCCGACCACGTCTACGTGATCGCTCCCAACCTGAAGCTCACCGCCTCGGATTCCAACTTGAACGTCTCGGAGGTCGAGAAGGAGCGTAACAACCGCGCCCCAGTCGATCACTTCTTCAGGACGCTCGCCGAGGCGCACGGCGATCACGCGGCCGCGATAATCCTGTCTGGCACCGGCAGCAACGGGTCCCTCGGCATTCGCCACGTCAAGGAGCGCGGTGGGTTCGTCCTGGTCCAAGCGCCCGATCAGGCGAACTACGACGGCATGCCGCTCAGCGCGATCGCGACGGGAGCCGTCGACCTTGTCCTCCCAATCGAGGAGATGCCCGAGAGGCTGATCGCCTACCGAGATGGCGCGCCGCTCGGGCCGCTTGTCGAAGACGCGGCCGAGGACGACTCGGCGGTGATGGAGCAGATCCTCGAGTACGTCAGGCTCCGTACCGGTCAGCCGTTCAACCGGTACAAGCGCGCGACCATCTTCCGCCGATTGCAGCGGCGGATGGTGCTCAACGGAGTGTCGACGATGTCCGATTATCTCGAGAACATCCGCGAAGACGAAGCGGAGCTGCAGGCGTTGCGTAGGGACATGTTGATAACCGTTACCAGCTTCTTCCGTGATCCGACCGCTTTCGACTACCTGGAGAGAAATGTCGTACCCAAGCTGTTCGAAGGCAAAGACGCGACCGAACAGGTGCGCGTCTGGTCGGTCGGCTGCGCCACAGGGGAAGAGGCGTACAGCCTCGCGATGCTGCTGTTGGAACACAAGGGCAGACAGGCCGGGCCGAGAGTGCAGGTGTTCGCCAGCGACATCGCCCAAGACGCCATCGCCCGGGGTCGCGAAGGCCACTTTCACAAAGCCATCGCCAACGACATCAGCCCGGAGCGGCTCGCCCGCTTCTTCACCCAGGACGGGGACGGATACCGGGTCAAGCCGGAACTTCGGGAGAGCGTGTTGTTCGCTCCCCACAACGTGCTCCTCCACCCTCCGTTCTCGAGGCTCGACCTGATCAGCTCCCGTAACCTTCTCATCTACCTCGAGCGAGACGTTCAAACCGACGTTGCCGACCTGTTCCACTACGCCCTGAACCCGAGCGGCTACCTCTTCCTCAGCCCCGCTGAGTCCCCCAACGGCGCGGACCTCTTTCGCACCGTTGCCAGGAAGCACGGCCTCTACCAGCGGCAGAACGTCGGTGCCCAGAGAAATCGGACCTACAACTTGCCGTATCGGGACACCGTGGCGCTCATCACCTCCCCGCTTGACAAGAAGCGACCAACGGCCAGTTTCGGCGCTCTGCACCATCTGTTGCTAGCGCAGCTGGCCCCGCCCAGCGTGCTCATCAACAAGGATCACGACATCGTCTACATTTCCGACTCGGCCGGGCGGTTCCTCACAACCCCCGGCGGCGAGCCGACCGACAACCTGTTCGAGCGCGTGCGTGAGGAGTTCCGCGTGGCACTGCGCCCACTGCTGTTCAAAGCGTTCGAGACGGGCGAGAGTGTGAACTCCCTGCCGCTGAAACAGCGGCACGGTGACGAGAAGCACACCGTGATCGTGCGTGCTCAGCCGGCCGAGGAGCCCAACGAGGACTTCGTCCTGGTGCTCTTCGACGAGGTCGTTGAACAGTCTCCCGCTCGCCACGACGAGGAGGCGAGCGACGGCGGGGATGACCAAGGGATCAGCCTCGAGACGGAACTTAGTGCCACCAAGGAACAGATGCGGGGGACGGTCGAGAACTACGAGGCGACTCAAGAGGAGATGCGCGCCGCCTTCGAGGAGCTCCAGTCGATCAATGAGGAGTTGCAGTCGACCACCGAAGAGCTGCAGACCGGCAAGGAAGAGCTCCAGTCGGTGAACGAGGAGCTAACGGCACTGGGCCAGGAGAACCAAAACAAGGTCGAAGAACTCAATCGCTTGAACAGCGATCTACAGAACCTCCTGTCGGTCACCGACATCCCCACACTGTTCATAGACAAGGACCTAGGCATTAGACGCTTCACGGCGGCTACCCGCGAGCTCTTCAACATCCAGGAGACCGACAAGGGGCGCTCGCTGGTCGACTTCACGAACAAGCTCGACTACGTCGACCTGATCGGGGACGTCCGTACCGTCATCCGGACGCTCACGCCCATCGAGCGGGAACTCAGGGGGGAGAGCGGCGCCTGGTACCTCGCCAGGATCCTGCCGTACCGTTCCATCGACGACCGAATCGAGGGGGCCGTAGCGACCTTCGTTGACATCAGCCTGCAGAAGGGCGAGGAGGGTCGACTCCAACAGTCCAACGTCGACCTGGAGGAAAACGTGACCGCGCGGAATGCCGACGTGAGGTCGCTCATCGCGGCTCTGACGCTGGCGGAACAGCGCGAACGAAGCCGGATCGCGAAGGTGTTGCACGACGACGTACAACAGATGCTGCACGCCTTACGCATGCGTGCGGCATTACTCGTGCGGGAGATACCCGAGATCCCAGAGGCGCTCAACGAGTCGATTGCCGAACTCCAGGAGCTGTTCACCCAAGCGCTCGGGACGATACGCGCCCTCACCAGCCGGCTAAGCCCGTCCGTGCTCAAGCAGGGGAACCTGGCCGAGTCATTGCACTGGCTCGTCAGCAACGAGAAAGACGTACATGGACTCGAAGTCGACCTGGCAGTAACTAACGACATCAACGAGCGGCTGAGCGAGGATGAGCATGTGCTCGTCTTCGAGGTGGTGCGCGAACTGCTGTTCAACGTGATCAAACACGCCGAAGTCATGAACGCCAACATTGCGGTCGGCGGAGACCACGAAACCCTGATAATCCGAGTCGATGACATGGGCGTGGGCTTCTCGGTCACCGACCAGACTCTGCCGTCCGAAGAACACTTCGGCCTCGCCAGCGTCAGGGAGCGCCTCCAGTTCTACGGCGGCTCGCTGGCGATCAAGTCCGGGTCTGGGGAGGGGACGTCCGTCACGATGTCCCTCCCCTTGAGTCCTGAGCAGCCCGAACCGGAGGCGCCGAGTGAGACGTGACGGCGGCCGGCCATGACTTCGAGCGTCTACCTGGTCGAAGATCATCCCGTCATCCAGCGGGCGCTTAACGCCTTGCTCGAAGCCGAGTCCGACCTCACGGTATCCGGCATAGCGGGCACTGCAGAAGAGGCGCTGGAACTTATACCGCTCGGGTCCACCGACATCGTGCTCATCGACGTGTCGTTGCCCGGGATGAGCGGCCTAGCGCTAGCCGCCCGCTTGATGGGAAGCAAACCTACGTTCAGGACACTGATGGTGACGGGCCACAACGACGTCCACTACGCTCGGGCCGCGCTGGCGGCCGGCGCCAACGGCTACGTCTTGAAGGACGACCCCAACGAGATCATCGTGGCCGTTCGAGCGGTGCTGGCCGGCGGCATCTACCTGAGCATGAAGATCCGTGACCAGGTCGAGCGGTGACACGGGATGACTGTCAAAGCTAGCTCAGCTACTCACTGCAAGTGCCGCCTACGCAGAAGGCGTGATGACACGGCATTTCAGGCCGTTAGCTCGACTTAGTCGAACATCGACAGTGAGGAGTGGGGCACCTGCTTCCTCCGCAAGTGCCACGTACCAGGCATCGTAGGCCGTGACGTTCTCACGTAGCGACCACACCCTCTTGGCGGAGGGGGCTAAGGAGAACAACTGAAGAGGCAATGCCAAGAGATCGTCGTGTGCCAAGGTCGCGGAATCGCTCGGGACTGTGCCTGCCCGGACTGACCGTCTCAGTACGGCGGTAGCTTCAACAGGCAACAACTCTGGTGCCAGCAATACGGCTGACCGCATGTGCAGGCGTGCCCAGTCACCGTCCCGCCCCCCATCAATCAGGGCGGCCACGGCGGCCGACGCGTCGACGACAACATTCAATGTCGCTCGTCAGTGAGATGGTCGACGATCTCTCAACTCCGCTCTCAGATACGACTGGAGTGACCGCCCAGACTTTGCAGCACGAGTAGCAAGCTCGTCGCGAACCTTATCCGGCACATCCCGGATGGTGATCGAAGTTGCCGATGGGGCTCACGAGGCTCCTCGTGTGGGCACCAGGAAGACCTCCATGGCGTCGCGCACACCGCGCCACTCCTGGCGCTTGCGCTCGAGGGCGCCGCGGCCGTCGTCGCTAGGCGCGTAGTACTTGCGTGGCGCGCCGCCGACGTCGCTATCCTGCCAGCTGGTCGTCACCCAGCCTTGCTTTAGCCGGCGCTGCAGCGCCGGGTAGATGCTTCCCTCCTTGAGCGTGAGCGCGCCGCCGGTGGCCAGCTGTACGGCCTCGACGATCTCCAAGCCGTAACGGTCGTGGTGCGCGAGCGTCGCCAGGATGGCGAGGCCGACGGTGCCTCGCTTGGCGTCCGGAATTGGTGATCTCACTGGCTTGGTAGCTCCTAACCGCAAGATGCCTTACGTACCTATATAGGACGACAAGGTTCGTGCCCCCTCGGCTTGGGAGCACGAAGAGAGATGAGTGCCGCTGGTGCGCCCCTCGCGGTCGTTGGATTGTGCCTAGCGATCTGAGGTGTGCCGCATGGTGTCGAGGACGCTCTCCGGATGCCTGGCGGCGACGCGCAACAGGGTAAGTGCCGGGCCGCTAGGGCGACGACGGCGCTGTTCCCAGCCTTCGACGGTTCTTTCGCTTACGCCAATGAGCGCAGCGAACTGGCCGCGGGACAGGCGCAGTTGATTACGGATCACGCGGGCGTCTGGGTCTTCCAAATCCGTCCCGCCCACGGTGTCGAGGTGGGTAACGCGCGCCGGCTCGCGCTCGCCGCGTAGAATGGCGCCCGCCTCCCCGACACTGGCCATCAGTTCATCGAAGAGTTACTTGTCCATCACTTCAACTCCTTCTTCACTAGCGCCCGTAGTTGTGCCGTCTGCTCATGACTCATGTCATCCTGCCGCCCCTTGGCGTAGATGACCAGGAGCAAGGTGACAGCGCGTCCGTCGTGGTGATAGTAGATGGCTCTAACACCTCCGCTCTTGCCTTTGTTGCCGGCCCCGAAGCGGACTTTACGGGCGGCGCGAGAGAAGAAGCTGGTTTCGAAGAACTCCACCGCCTCCATCTTTACCACGTCAATGTAGTATCGTCAGCGTCAGTGTCGTACCCGTGGCTCGCCGGCACCTTAGATGGCACCGCAGCGGGTGCGCGCGAATGGTCGTTACGATGGTGGCGCAATCGTCACGCCTGTGGAACAGTGCCATGAATGACGGCAGACAGCTCGCAACCCCCAGCACCGCCCCCGCGCCTCAGCGTCAACGCGCTCGAGCGCCGCGTCAAGCGCTGGCTGGCGAGCGGACCGTTCGACTGCTTCGTGCAGGTGGCACCCGGCCTAGTAGAGATCCTCGCCGACGAACTGCTCGATCTCGGTCTCGCCTCTGGTCGCCAGGGCCTTCACGTGGCGCGCGGCGGTATCGGCCTTGAACTCGACCACGAGGGCATCATGCGCGCCAACCTCCAGTTGCGGACGGCCGGCCGGGTCATGTTGCGCCTCGGAAACTTTCCGGCCAGCAGCCGCGAGATGCTCTACGACCGGGCCAGGAAGCTCCCCTGGGAGGTGCAGCTCGGCTTCGCGGCCGGCTATCGGCTGCGGGTGACGGCTAAGAACTCGAAGCTGCAAGCGGGGGACGAGGTGACTAACACCGTTGCCAGCACGGTCTCGCGCAGCATGCGCGAGGTCGGCCTGTACCCGAAGCCGAGCGAGGACGCTCCGCTCGAGTTCCATATTCGCCTTCTCGACGATCGCTGCACGATCAGCCTAAACACCTCGGGCGAGCACCTACACAGGCGCGGCGTGCGCACGCACGTCCACACCGCGCCGGTGCGCGAGACGCTGGCGGCCGCAGTGGCGTTGACCGGCCTCGCCGCCCTGCCGGAGCCACCGGATCTAGTCGTCGATCCGTTCTGCGGCAGCGGCACCATCCTCATCGAGGCCGCGGATCTGACCTCGGCGCTACCGCCCGGACGCCATCGCGGCTTCGCCTTTCAGCACGCAGCCTGGTTCCGTGAAGGTCGCTGGCGCGAGGTGCAAAGGCAAGCGGTGGCTGCAACTGGCGCACACGACGCAGGTCCCCCGCCGCTACTGGGCATCGACAGTGACCCCAAGGCACTAGACGTCGCCCGGGCGAACCTGGCGACGAGCGGCCACATTGGAACAGGTGGGAACCCGGCAACGAGCAGCCACCACGAGGTCGAACTCGTACATGCCGACAGCACGAACTTCGCTTACGAGGGCTTGAGCGTCCAGAGGGGACTCGTGCTAAGCAACCTACCGTACGGTCTCAGGTTGGGCGACCAACGCGAGGCTGCCAACGTGGCGCGGCGATTCCTCGATCGCCTGGCGGCGAGTCGGGTCGGTTGGCAACTCGTGTTGCTGGTGCACGACCCCGCCACTGTGACGGGTCACGAGGCGTTCGAGACCTCGTCGACCACGGCCACGAGCAACGGCGGCGTGCCGGTAGTGATGGTCGCAGGGCGCGTCCGGAAGTGACAGAATCGGCCATCGACGCACACGAAGGAGGCAAGATGACCACTCCAACGACCAGCACGCTCGAAGTACCGAGTGCGGTCCTCACCTATGACGTAAGACGCAGCGAGGCCAGCGGCGAGCCCGTCCTGCTGCTCATCGGGTCGCCGATGGGCGCTTCCGGCTTCGGCACCCTGGCCAGCCACTTCCCCGACCGCACGGTCGTCACGTACGACCCCCGCGGGGTCGAGCGCAGCCGGCTCACCGATGGTGCCGCCGAAAGCACCCCCGACGAACACGCCGACGACCTGAGCCATCTCATCACGGAGGTAGGCGGTGGCCGGGCGGACGTCTTCGCGAGCAGCGGCGGCGCCGTGAACGCCTTGGCCCTGGTGGCGAAACATCCCGCCCAGGTGCGCACGTTGGTCGCTCACGAGCCGCCTGCGGCGCTGGTGCTTCCCGACCGTGAACAGGTGCTGGCCGTAATTCGCGACATCCACGAGACCTACCAGCGCTCCGGGCTCGGCCCGGGGATGGCCAAGTTCATCGCGTTCGTTAGCTTCGCGGGCGAGGTACCCGACGACTACACCGACCGGCCCGCGCCCGACCCCGCCATGTTCGGCCTCCCGACCGAGGACGACGGCTCGCGGAACGATGCGCTGCTCGGCCAGAACCTGATCTCGTGCGCGCACTACCGCTTGGATTTCGAAGCCTTGCGTGGCGCCCGTACGAACATCGTCCTAGCCGCTGGCGCAGAATCAACCGGCACGATGGCCAACCGCGGCGCGCTCGCCGTCGCCGAGAGGCTGGGGACGAGCGCCGTCATCTTTCCGAGCGGCCACGGCGGCTTCCTGGGCGGCGAGTACGGCCAGCGGGGCGAACCAGAGGCGTTCGCGGCCAAGTTGCGGGAGGTCCTCGAGGGCGCCGGCTAGGGCAGGTTCGCCCTTGGCTCCACGGCCCTACTCACCACACTGCTCACCACACTGCTCACCACCAGGCTCACCACCCAGTGGTGCATGCCGATCTGCGCAGCGAAGGCGCATCCCAGGTGAAGGCGTCGAGTGGCCTGACCGTGAAGGTGGGCATCGCTGGATCTTACTGGCTCAGGGCCAACGGTTGGTCAGCCGACGCGGTCAGGAGGGCGCAGGTCGCGGTAGGCGCGGAGCGTGTCGGCAGCCGGCCTCACCCCCAGCTCCGCCAGCAGCTGAGCTTCGAGCTCCTGGTAACGCCGTTCGACGGCGGCGAGGTCGCCGCGCGCCGCGAGCGCGCGCATCTCCAGGACGCAGGCGCGCTCGGAGTAGGGGTCGAGGGTGGACAGTCGCCGCGCCGTGAGGGCGGCCTCGGCCGGTTGACCGTGCCGTAACTGCAGGTCGCCGAGCACGGCCAGGGACTCGGCGTGGGCAGCCGCTACCCGCCGGCGCTCGCCCTCCAGCCACGGGTAGTCGAGCCCGGCGAGGTACTCGCCGCGCACCAGCGCGTCCGCCTCAGCCAGCAGCCCAACGGCCGTGGCGGGCTCGGCCTGCCTGGCCTGCGCCAACAGCGCATCGAAGCGGTCGATATCAAAGGCCAGGCGGGCCACGTCGAGGCGGTACTTGCGGCCGTCGACCAGGACGAACTTGGTGTCGTCGGCGGGGCCGCGGCGCAACGCTCCGCGCAGCCGATAGAGGGCGGTGTGGAAGGCGGTCTTGGCGCGCTCGGGCTCCTCGGGCCACAGGGCTTGCAGGGCCTGGTCGACACGCACGCTCTCCGAAC
>DASROV010000257.1:0-10401 GCA_035646755.1 Trueperaceae bacterium
GGAGGCGGCCGATCTCCTCGATCCGATCCGCGACCGACAGATCAGCGTCGTCACCTGGATAGAGGTGCTCGTCGGCGCCGAGGACGCGGCGGAGGACGCCGTGCTACGTGACTTTCTCGCCTCGTTTCAGATCGTCGGCCTCGACGCGCCCATGGCCGCCGAGGCGGTCGCGGTACGGCGCCGCCTACGCGTGAAGCTCCCCGACGCGATCGTCTACGCGAGCGCTCTCGCGACCGGCAGCGCGCTCGTCACGCGGAACACGAAGGACTTCCCCGAAGGCACCCCTAGCGTGCAGGTCCCGTACCACCTTTGAATTGCACCCGCGGGCCAGCGCCCGGCAACTCTGATACACTTTCGCCCATGTTCTCGCTACACGAGGGAGGTGGTGCCGTGGACGACGGCTATGGCTACGCCCGTCCGACCCGGCCCAACCCCTCGGTAGCGCAGCCGGCCACAGCGCCGGCCTGAGCGACTACCCACCTTAGATTCTGGTGACCAACAGCGCCCGATACTCGGGCGTGGCACGGCCGCCGGCACTGCACCGACCAGGTGCGACTGGAGACATAAACATGGTCGTCGTGATGAAGAAAGACGCCGCGCGTGATTCGATCGACAAGGTGATCGCCGAGGTCACCACCCTCGGGTTCACGCCGCATATCAGCGAGGGCGAGTCACGCACGCTGATCGGCGCCATCGGCCCGGCCCCGACCGAGGAGCTACGCGACCACTTGGCCGCGATGCCCGGTGTCGAGACGGTCGTGCGCATCACCAAGCCGTTCAAGCTGGCATCGCGCGAGTTCAGGCACGACGACTCGTTCGTGATGATCGGCGGCGTCAAGACCGGTAACGGCCGCTTCGTGGTGGCGGCCGGTCCGTGCGGCGTCGAGAGCCGCGAGCAGCTCTTCGCCGCGGCCTCCATCGCCGCCAGCCATGGTGCACAGGTGCTGCGCGGCGGCGCCTTCAAGCCCCGCACCAGCCCCTACGCCTTCCAGGGCCTCGGCGACGAGGGTCTCGAGCTCCTGGCCGAGGCGCGCCAGCAGACCGGCCTGCCCATCGTCACCGAGGTGACGACGCCCGAGATGGTGAGCAAGGTCGCCGCCACCGCCGACATGCTCCAGATCGGCGCGCGCAACACGCAGAACTTCGCCCTGCTGGCCGAGGCCGGCAAGTCGGGCAAGCCGGTGCTCTTCAAGCGCGGCATGTCGACCTCTATCAACGAGTTCCTACAGGCCGCCGAGTACATCCTCTCCCAGGGCAACCCCAACGTCGTGCTGTGCGAGCGCGGCATCCGCACCTTCGAGGCCGCCACCCGCTTCACGCTCGACGTGAGCGCAGTACCCGTCCTCAAGGAGCTCTCCCACCTGCCCGTGTGGATCGATCCGAGCCACGCCGCGGGGCGGCGCTCGCTGGTGCCAGCCCTGGCGTTGGCCGGCGCCGCGGCTGGCGCCGACGGCCTCATCATCGAGGTCCATGCCAAACCGGAGGAGGCGAAGTCCGACGCCGCGCAGCAGCTAAACGATGAGGAGTTCGGCGCGCTGATGGGGCGACTCAAGAGCGTGGTGCAAGCGCTCGGCAAGGACCTCTGATCCCCCTCGGCACTGTCGTCGTGGCCGGGGTCGGACTCATCGGCGGCTCCATCGCCCTCGGTGCGCGCGAGCGCTCGCTGGCCGGCAAGGTCGTCGGCTTCGACCACGACGCCAGCGTGCTCGACGCCGCCACCGGCATCGGCGCGATAGACGAGGCGCGGCTCGAGCCCGGTCCATGGCTGACTGAAGCCGACCTGGTGGTGCTGGCCGCGCCGACAAAGGCACTGCCTGGCCTGGCTGCCGGCTTGCTGCCGCACCTGAGGCCGTCGGCGATCGTCACCGACGTGGGCAGCGTCAAACGGCCCGTGCTGGCGGCGCTCGACGGTCTCATCGGGCGGGGCCGGAACCGACCGCGCTTCGTGGGCGGTCACCCGATGGCCGGCAGCGAACGCTCCGGCGTGCTCAACGCCGACGCCTCGCTGCTGGAGAACGCCGTCTGGGTCCTCACCCCTACCCCGGATACCGACGTCGATGCACTTAGTACCGTGCGGGCCTTCGTCGAGGGGCTGGGCGCGCGGCCTATCGACATCGCCCCGGAGCTGCACGACCGCCTGGTGGCGACCGTCAGCCACCTGCCGTACCTGGCTGCCGTGGCGCTCACCGGTCTCATCGATGGCGGCGAAGAGCGCTCGCTGAAGATGCTGCTGGCGGCGGGCGGCTTCCGTGACCTGACGAGGGTGGCTAGCGGCGACCCCCGCATGAGCCGAGACATGGTTGCCGACAACGCCGACGCCGTGAGGTCGGCGCTCAACGCCTTCCGTGCCGAGCTCGACGCCATCGAAGCCGTGCTCGACGAGCCAGGTGCGTTGCTGCAACGCGCCGAGGCCGCCAAACGGTCACGCGACGCGATCCCCATCGTGCGGCGCGGTCTGCTGCCGGCTCGCCATGAACTGGTCATCGCGGTTCGCGATCGGCCCGGCGAGTTCGCCCACATCACTGCCGTCCTGGCCGAGTCACAGGTCAACATCAAGGACATCGAGGTGCTCGGCGTGCGTGAGTCGGGCGGCGCCGTGCGCCTGGCGTTCGAAGACCGCTCGGCCCTGGAGGTCGGCCGCGATGTGCTCGCCGCCGCCGGCTATCAGGTCCGCACCCGCAACGGCGCGGGCTGAAGTCGCGCTGGAGCTAGGGGTCAAGCGATGGCGAGCGCCCGCGACGAGCTGTTCGACCAGGCGGTAAACCGCGCCGCGGAGTACGCCTCGCGCCTGGCGTTGCCGTTCGACGACGTGGGGAAGCTGCGTGCTGGGCTCGAGCTGTGGTACCTCAAGACCCGCTTCGCCTACCGAGCTCCACTTGAGCAGGTGCTTGAGGCGTTGGCGGCCAGACCGCCTACGACCGACGCAGTATGGCAGGGTGGCCTCACCGGCGTGTGGCTCGTGTCCTGAATCAAGTGGTCGCGCAAGGGAGTTCTTGGACTCAACGAAGCGACAGTGTCATCATCGTATAGCACCGTTTTCGCAAATCGGGTATCAAAAAAGCCCTACAAATGTGGGGGCGGACTCCGAAGCTCAGCAAAGATCCGGCCAATGGTCGCCTCGAACCCCGCCCTGCGATAGCGAGCGAGCTGATCCTGGAGCGCCAGACTTATGCCCTCTGGGTCTCGCTGGTAGAGCAGGCATAAGAAGTCGTCGGATGAAATGGCGACGATACCCTCTGGCATAGGCTCGAAATCGTCGAGATTCTGTGTAACCACAAAGCTTGCCTTGGCCGCAAGTGCGGCAGCCGTTACGTGCCGATCACCTGCTGCATTCTTGGCCAATTCTAGATGGCGCTCGTGGTATCTCACCATTGCGTCCGGGAACGCCGCCTCTAGTGCCGCTCGCCCCACCACGACTTGGGCCGAGGACTTGATGCCCTCGCGGATGAGAACGCTGTCGAGTTCGTCGAGGATCTTTGCTGACCAATGTATGCGGAACTGACCGCGTTGACTTATGTGAAGCAGGGTATCCCTGAGCGTCACTGGGTAGAGAACGTTTGTATCGATGACCGCGGCAGGGTGGTCAGTGGGCATATCTGCAACTGTGAGGGCTCACGGCAGTGGTAAGTGGGGCACCCCAGGTCGTTTGACCAGGGGTGCTGGGCCTCAACGGCGCTGGCCCTGTATGCGTTGGCCCAATGTTCGATCGTACAATCCGTGCTCGGCATCGAGGGCTATGAGGGCGTCCAGGTCGTACTCTCTCTTGGCGTCGCGACGCACCCTATACGAGTGGACGTCTTGTCGATACAGGCGGTTGTGGCTTCCGACCTTGTGCGCTGGGAGCTCGCCCCTCTGAATGAGCTCGGAAACGTACTGCCGCGAGACGTTGAGGAACGCGGCGGCCTCCTTGGGCGTCAACTCCTCTTCGGCAGCCATGATGCTGACCTGATTCCCGGCACAGATGTTCTCGAGAACCGCCAGCATCCCTTTAACGACACCAGCCGGTACCGCTTCTTTGATCTCCTGCTGACCGATGACGAGGCGGAGTTCATGGACGGAACTTGCATCGCTTGCCACGGCGTAGGCCAAGGCCGCCCGTAGTGCCTTTGCCTGTTTCAGGTCAATGCCCTCTGGTTCAATGATGACTTGCCGGTGTGCCGCCATGGAGCTACCTCCAGACCTATGATACTCGAGCATCTTCTATATGTGCAAGCATATCTGCTACATGTGCAAGTTCAAGTCTTTGCGTCCCCACCAGAACGCTGAACGCCCGCGGCGGCCCGCACCTGTCATGGCAATCCGTCATCCACTAGGACCATGCCCACCGGCGAAGCGCGCTACCATTTACAACGTGAACAGCATGCCTTGGGTCAC
This sequence comes from Trueperaceae bacterium, assembly GCA_035646755.1. Taxonomy (GTDB): domain Bacteria; phylum Deinococcota; class Deinococci; order Deinococcales; family Trueperaceae; genus DASRWD01. The sequence continues at coordinate 4,375 of DASROV010000257.1, forward strand.
AGCGACTAGCCGTGCGGAGCGGGTCGGGCGATGAGCCTTCCGGTCAGCGGTGGTGGTGCGGTCATGGCTCCCGGCCGCTTAGTTGACGCCCACGGCCGGGTCGTGAACGACCTAAGGGTCTCGGTTACGCCGCGCTGCAACTTCCGCTGCACCTACTGCGACCCCCTCGGTATGGGCGCGCATGAACCGCCAGGCACCCTCACCGCCGAGAACTTCGAGACGATCCTGGAAGCCGCCGCCGGTCTCGGTATGCGCAGCGTGCGCTTCACGGGCGGCGAGCCGCTACTGCGCAAGGACCTGCCGCGCCTGGTGAGGGCCGCCCGCGACCTGCCTGGCGTAAACGACGTCGCGATGACCACCAACGCCAGCGCGTTGGAGAAACGCCTTCCCGAACTCCTGGCAGCCGGGCTCGACCGCGTCAACATCTCGCTCGACGCCGTCGACCCCGAGGTGTTCGCGCTCGCCACCGGCGGCGGCGACATCGCCAAGGTCTGGCGCGGCCTCGAGGCGGCCGAGGCGGCCGGCCTGACGCCGGTGAAGCTCAACGCAGTGGTGCTGCGCGGCGTCAATGACTCGCAGATCGCCGGGCTCGCGGCGCTCACTCGCGACCGCGCCTTCCACGTGCGCTACATCGAGTACATGCACCTCGACAACGCCGCACCGGGCGCGTACGACGCCCGCTTCATGCCAGGAAGCGAGATCCGGGCCGCGGTCGAGGCCGCGCACGGTCCGCTCGAGAGCGTGCCGACCGACCCCAGCGCCCCCGCTAGGCTCTTCACGGTGCCAGGTTGGCCCGGTCGCATAGGTTTCATCAACCCGGTATCCGAGCCGTTCTGCACGGCCTGCAGCCGCATGCGCGTGACCTCGGACGGCATGCTGCGTCCCTGCCTGCTCAACGACCGCGAGTTCGACCTCAAACCGGCGCTCCTCGCCGACGACCCGATCGCCGCGGTGCAAGACGTGTTCCTGGTTGCAGCGCACCGCAAGGTGGCCTCCGGGTTGACGACGCCGGTGGAGCGGACACGGACCATGGTCGCGATCGGGGGGTAGAAGGAAGGGCCGAGCGAGCGCGATCACGAGCGGATCACCATCTGCCAGGCGAAGAAGTGTGGGGATGAACGGCATGGAAGCACCGACTGACTCTGGTGACACTTAGCCCGCCAAATCACACGACCTGGGGCAGACGCCCGTACCGGAGCCCACCGGTGGAACACGGGTCCCGGCACTCGAGCTCAACGGCCTGAGCAAACGCTTCGGCACGAAGGTAGCCGTCGACGCGATGACTCTGACGGTCGAACAAGGCGAGTTCTACGCCCTGCTAGGTCCGAACGGCGCCGGCAAGACCACGACCCTAAGGATGGTGGCGGGCCTGCTGCGGCCGGATGCCGGCGAGGTCTTCATCTTGGGGGAGAGCGTGCTGCGCGAGCCGACGGCGGCCAAGCGGCAGTTGGCGTTCCTGCCAGACGAACCGCTCCTGTACGGCAAGCTGAACCCACTCGAGTACCTGGAGTTCGTCGCGGGGCTGTGGAGCATCGGCGCCGACGTCGCGGTGGACCGAGCGACAGAGCTGCTCAAGTGGCTCGGCCTCTGGGACAACCGCCACGATCTGACCGAGACGTTCTCGCGCGGGATGAAGCAGAAGTTGGGCCTCGCCGGCGGCCTCATCCACGAGCCGGAGATGATGATCCTCGAGCCGCTCACGGGCCTAGACGCCGGGGCGGTCAAGGACCTGCTCAGCGACTACGTGTCCGGTGGCAAGACGGTGATACTCACGACGCACATTATGGAGATCGCCGAGCGGCTGGCAGAGCGGATCGGCATCATCAGCCAGGGTCGTCTGGTCGCCGAGGGCACGCTCGACGAGTTACGGGCGCGGAGCGGCAGCCAGGGCGGGACGCTAGAGTCCGTATTCCTGGAGCTGGTCAAGACGCAGTGAGGGTCGGTTCGCTCCCCTGGTTGTTGAGGCACGAGGTCAGGGTCCGCTGGCGCGAGCTCCTAGGCGAGACGAGCGCCGTGACCGTCGTACTCCTTGGTCTGGTCATCTTCCTCGTCGCGCACCTCTTGCTATGGCATTTCGTAGCCCCACTTCAGGGTGCGATCACCTCGCCGCTACCACCCGAGGCTATGCTCATCGCCGCGCTCCTGCTCCTTGTGCTGTTGCCGTTCGGCCTGACCATCGGCATCAACCACAGCGTGGTGGCGCTGTTCGAACGTGGCGACATCGACCTGCTGGTCTGCTCGCCCATCCCCAGCCGGACGATCCTCGCGAGCCGCCTACTTGGGGTGGCCGCGGGCGTGTTCGTGACACTAGGCATCTTCGTCGTGCCAATCGCGACCCTCGGGCTCCTGCTGGGACTACCGCAACTGCTCGGCGCCCTGCCCCTGCTGGTCGACGTCGCACTAGTGTGCGCTTCCCTCGGCATGGTCATCACGTTGGCGCTGGTGCGGCTCATCGGCCCACGTCAGGCCCGCACGACCTCGCAGGTGCTGGCGGCCCTCGGCGGGATGGCCCTCTTCCTGCTGACGCAGGTCCCGGCGCTGTTCGGCGACGACTCGGCCATCACCGAACGCATCCAGGGCTGGGCGCGGTACTTTCAGCCCGGCGGCCCGATGGCTCCCGACAGCCTCGTGTGGCTGCCCGCGCGCACGCTCTTCCTCGATCCCGTCGCAACGATCGTCACCTTGGTGGCTAGCGGCTTGATCGCTTGGGGCGTCACCGTATTGCTGCACCGCTCCTTCGCGCTCGGGCTCGGCTTGGTGGAGGTGCCAAGGCGGCGCCTCGTACGCCGGCAAGAGACCGCGGTGCGGTTCAGCGGACGCGGCACCCTAGCCCTACTACTCTTCAAGGAGTGGAAGCTGATCCTGAGGGATCCCTTCCTCATCTCGCAGACGCTCCTGCAACTCGTCTACCTCCTGCCGGTGGCATACATCCTCTTCTTCAGCGAGCGGACTCGTCTTTCCGACCTCGACCTTGGACCAATGGTCGCGGCCGTGATCGTCGCCCTCTCAGGCAGCCTCACTTTCAGCCTCGCTCGCATCGCGGTGGCCGGGGAAGAGGCTCCCGACCTCCTAGTGGCCGCGCCGGTACCCGCCGCCCTGGTGAGGCGAGCGAAACTCCTCGCCGCGTTGGTGCCGGTGTGGCTGCTGTGCGCGCCGCTTGTCGTCGGCCTAATCGTGATTTCCCCGCTGGCTGGGGTCGTCGCGGCCCTGACAATCGCGGCCGCGACCACCGCCGTCGCGACGATCCGGCTTTGGAACCCCGTGAGGGCCAAACGCCAGGACCTGTTCCGCCGCAAGGCCACCGGCGACCCCGTGCTCGGGATCCTCGAGGGGATAGCACCGTTCGTCTGGGCCGTAGCCGCCTACTCGCTGGCAACCTTGAACGCGTGGGCCGTGCCCGCGCTGGCTGTGGCGCTCGGAATCCAGGCGGTAGCCCACCTTCGCGGGCGATCGAAGGGGTTCGCCTACGGGGCGTGAACCTCGTACGAACCGAACAGTTGCGCTAAGCAATATAGTCGTGATCGATCTGCGTGGGATGCCGCGCGACTGGAGGCGGCTTGTCAGACGTTTCCGGGATATACTCCAGGAAATGTCTGACGCAATTGACCACGAAGGCCTATACCGGCTCGCAGAGGAGCAGGCAGGCTACTTCACAACACAACAGGCGATCGACGTGGGCATGGACGATAGTACGCTCAGCCATCACGCGCGTGACGGTGGCCGTTTCGAGCGCATCAACACGGGACTCTATCGACTGCGACACTTCCCGACCAGCCAGCACGAACACGTTGTAGCCGCCTGGCTACCACTGCGCGCGGGTGGCGGCGTGGTTTCTCATGAGAGCGCGCTCGAACTCTACGAGTTGTCAGATGTCATCCCGCGTGCGGTCCACATCACGCTTCCGCGGTCAAAGCGAGGCAACAGGCGAAGAACCGGCGTCCAACTCCATGCCCTGGAACAACCGCCTGGACCCAAAGAAGTTCGTCGCATCGGCCCAGTCGTCGCGACAACACCCGAACGGAGCATAGTCGACGCCCTGGCATCCGGTTCCCAGCCTGAGCAAATCGAACTGGCCATCCAGCAGGCACTCGACCGCGGGCTGACTACTCCCGAACGGCTGCGACGAGCCGCAACTGAGCGGTCGCGCCGAGTGAGAGAGCAACTCTGTCAGTTCCTGGTGGGGCAGGGCACATGAAGTACGAATCTGCTGCCGCATTTCGCATGGCCTTGGAGCAGCGGCTCAAGCACGACGTAAACGGTGACGGCGCAATGCTGGCACGGCTCAGGAAGCGTCTAGCATTCGAAAGACTCCTTGTACGCCTGAGGCCGTAGCTCCAGGTCGTTGGCTATTGAAGGGCGGCTACGCGCTCGAACTGAGGTTGGGGAATCGCGCAAGAACGACGAAGGACGTTGACATCGAATGGCTGGCCAGCACCAACGAGGCGCTCGACGCCCTACTCAACGCGGCCGCATACGACACTGGTGATCACTTCGTCTACGAGATCGAGCGAACGTCCGATCCCCCAGAACGCCTAGGCGGTAGCCTGCGATTCTCTGTGCTCGCCTTCCTCGCAGGGCGTCTCTTCGATCGCTTCGTTCTGGACGTCGGCTTCAGACCCCAGCGCAATGAACCCGTTACGCGCGTCACACTCTGGGGTGGTCTGGAGTTCGCTGGCATCGACGATGAGGAGATCAATGCGGTCCACATCGAACTCCAGATTGCCGAAAAGTTGCATGCGTACACTCGCACGTTCGCTGCTGGGCGAACGAGCAGTCGAACAAAGGACTTAGTCGATTTGATCCTGATAGCAGAGTCCTTGCCTTTGGACGCCGCAAGACTTCGCGGGGCCATTACCGAAACCTTTGCGCAACGCGACTCTCACGCCAAACCGTCTGCGTTTCCCACCCCGCCTAGCAAATGGGCAACACCATTTCGGGTACTTGCTACCGCCATCGATACCAGCTATGACTTGAATGGTGGCCATCAACTCGTGGCATCCCTCCTCGATCCGGTTCTCCAGGGAACGGTGCTAAGTGGTACCTGGATACCGGACTTTCTGACCTGGAGCATTTCGAAGGAATGAAGCACTCCATAGTACCGACGCTTTGAGGCATTGTGGGCAGCTATGACGCCACGTGTTGCGTGAGTTCGAGTTGTTGGCGAAGGATGCGTTCGACCTATCGCGGAACTTCGCCGAGCTAGATACTCGCTGTAGCAACGACCGGTCCGAGGACGACTGGGGGGTCGTCAAGCAAAGGATCGCGGCATCAAAGACGCCTCCTCACAACAGCTGATGTGTACCAACTTAGTAACGTAGCTACATAGGAGGTCGCGACCGTGGCGGGCAGAAGAGCTGACAAGAACGTGGTCGATTGGTCCAATAGCGTGTCACCTTCAGCGCTCTATCCATCGGTAATATCCGTCGAGGAGCTTGAAATTGGCGTCCTACGAGTTGAGCGACGCGACCAGGGTCACGGCGGAGTCTTGCGCCGGTGGCTCGACTCGCAGGTACTGCCCGCCTTCGCAGCTCGCATACTCCCAATCGACGTAGCCGTAGCACTGCGCAGCGCCGGCCTTCGCGTCCCCGTTACCAGACCCGTCAGGGACGCCTTGATCGCTGCAACTGCACTCGAGAACAGGCTGACCGTCGTGACCAGGAACGTAGCTGACTTCCAGGCCACCGGAGTTCCCATCTTGAATCCGTGGGCCCGACACGGAATCCCTTCTGTACGGCTATCTCACCGTGGCCGGCATAGCAAGTTAGGACGGTCCACCGATCGCCCTATTTTACGTTGGGCCACAAAGCTAAAATTAGTGCTGTCCTCCTTGTAGGTTCGGCAAACATCGGTTAACGTGCCGCTGCGAACGCGGCATCCGTCGCATCGAGATGCCGATTTCCGGTGATACGGTGCACGACAAATGACCAAGATCATCGGGGGAAGGACGTGACCGTACCGGCCAAGCGGGTCGAAGCCGGGGACCTACGCAGTCCTCCCGGTAACCGGTTGGAGGCCCTTACTGAGGAC
>DASROV010000258.1:0-5517 GCA_035646755.1 Trueperaceae bacterium
GGTAGTGCTCTACATGTCAGGTAGCTGGCAGGTAGGCCAGTTCGACAACCTCATCGGCGACGCGTTCGACTGGGCCGTCGTGCCCAATCCTTGCGGCCCCGCCGCCTGCACAGGCATGCCCGGTGGCGCGGCCCTGGTCGGCATCGCCGACACCGAGCATCCCGAGGAAGTCGCCAAGCTGATGGAATTCCTCACCCAGGAAGACGTGATGGCCGAGTTCTACGGCCGCACGCTGTTCATCCCCGGCCACCTCGGCCTGGCCGAGACCGGCGTGGAGTTCGACACCGACTCAGAAGCCGCCGGCGCCGCACTCGGCGTGTTCGCCAACCAGGTGACCAAGCTCGACCCGATCGCCTACGACCTGCAGGCTTACCCGTTCAATCGCTTCATCTTCGACGCCATGCGCGACCGGTTGACCCAAGTCTTCGTCGGTGAGATGACCCTCGACGAAGCCCTCGAGCGCATGCAAGCCGACATCGACGAAGGCATTCGTGAGGCCGGACAGTAGGCGCGTACCGGCCCAAGGATTCGGCAAGCTGATCGGCTAGTAACCTGCCAGCTAGGCCGCGGCTCGCGTTTTGGCCCCAACGGGCCGGCGCGAGCCGCGACTTCATTAAAGGGGAAGGCCTAACAGTAAGTGGACGAGCGCAGCGGGAACCGGAGTCTCGGCGACCTCCTCGGCGGGGCCGCGATGTGGCTCTACTCTGCCGTCATGCGGCTGCTCGGCCTGGTTATGGAGCCGCTGCAGCGGGTCATCGGCGTGCGCCGCATGCCTCACGTCTTCCTCCTTCCAAACCTGATCATCTTTGGGCTGTTCGTCCTCTTCCCGATGGTGCTCAACCTCTACTACTCGACTACGGGCGGCACCAACCTCTTCCCGCAGGACCGCCCCTTCGTCGGCGCCGACAACTACGAGCGGCTGTTCGACTGCGACAACTTCCTCGACCCCAACACCTGCGCCGAGGACCGCTTCTGGCGCGCGGTGCGCAACACCGGCATCTTCGTGCTCGGCCAAGTCGGCGGCATGGTCGTGCTGTCGCTGCTGACGGCGATAGTCCTCAATCGGAACATCGTCGCGCGCGCCTTCTTCCGCAGCGTGTTCTTCTATCCCGTCCTGCTCTCACCGGTGGTCGTGGCGCTCATCTGGAAGTGGATCCTGCAGCGCAACGGCGTCCTCAACGCAGCCCTCACCGGCCTGGGGCTCGAGCCGATCCAGTTCCTGCTCAACGCCGACTGGGCCATGACCTGGGTGATCATCGTCAGTGTCTGGGCGCACATGGGCTTCTACACCCTGATTCTGCTCGCCGGCCTGCAGAGCATCCCGGCGGAGCTCTACGACGCGGCCGCCATCGACGGCGCCAACACCGTGCAGGGCTTCCGCAACGTCACCCTGCCGCTGCTCATGCCCACGATGATGGTCGTGCTGGTGCTCGCCCTCATCCGGGCCGTGCAGATGTTCGACGAGGTCTACGTGCTCACCGGCGGTGGGCCGGGCACCGCGACCATGCTCATAGTCCAGTACATCTACACGACGGGCTTCGCCACCCAGGTGCAGCGCTTCGGGCTGGCTGCAGCAGCCAGCGTCGTGCTTGGCGTCGTGCTGCTGGTGGCGACGCTCGCCCAGCTGCGCCTCGGTCGTGGCACCGAAGGGCACCTTACGTGAGCGCGGTGTCGACGTTCCTCACCAGGCGCCGCGGTCGCAAGCGACCGCACGTCACCGACGTGCTCACCTACCTCTACCTGGCCATCGGTGTCCTCGTCATGTTCGGTCCGGTGGCCTGGTTGGTGCTGTCGAGCTTCAAGACGCAGTCGGCGCTCATCGAGTTCCCGCCCAGCCTACTTCCCATGGAGCAGGTGACCACTCCCGTCGAGGGTTACGACGAGCCGTTGCCGCTCTTCGACGTCGCGCTCGAGGACGGCACCACGGCGCGCCTTGCCCAGGTCAGGCGCATCGGGCTCGAGGCGCAGATGGTCGATCCCGAGGCGCCCGACCAGATAATCAGGGTTGGAATCGAGAGCCGCACCGAGGTCGAACGTTTCCGGCTGGCCTTCGAGAACTACGTCGATCCCCTCCAGCGGTTCAACTTCCTCGTCTACCTGAAGAACAGCGTCGTCGTTACCGTCGTGGCGACGCTCATCACGTTAATCATCAACAGCATGGCGGCATTCGCCCTTAGCAAGTACCGCTTCCGCGGCCGCAACGTCGTCTTCCTTGTCATCATCGGCACCCTGATGATCCCGATAAGCGTGATCCTGGTGCCCGTCTACCTCGTCATCACGCAGATCGGCTGGGTCAACAACCTCTGGGGCGTGATAATCCCCGGCGCGGCCACGCCCACCGGCGTCTTCCTGTTGCGCCAGTACATGCTCACGATCCCCGACGAGCTGCTCGACGCCGCCCGCATCGACGGCGCCTCCGAGTGGCGCATCTACTGGCAGGTGATGCTGCCGCTGGCGGCGCCGGCCCTCGCGGTGTTGGCGATCTTCTCGGTGATGTGGCGTTGGAACGACTTCCTGTGGCCGCTCATCGTGCTCACACGTAGTGAGTACTTCACGCTGCAGGTCGGTCTCAACGCCTTCCAAGGCGAGTTGAACGTGCAGTGGCATTACGTCCTCGCGATGACTGTGCTAACGCTGCTGCCCATAACCCTGGTGTTCTCGTTCCTACAGCGCTTCATCACCACCGGGATCGCCAGCAGCGGCGTCAAGGGGTAGCCCCGGGACGGCCGGCGAGCTGAGCACGACTCGGCAGCCTTGGCACCTTTTCGCGCGCGCGGCGTTGGGCCGCACGCAGCTTCCGCCCTTCATGATCGTGCCTCGCTCACGTCCGGCCTACAGTTCTCATGCCGCCGGGGCGAAGAATCCAGGCGGTCAGAAAGACGGGAGGTGGGACGAGACGGACCCAGACACTTCTAGTTCAAGTGACGTATCCGTCGAGCACCGCTCGATGGCTGCGCAAAGCAATCCAGATCGGAGACCAACCGTGAAGCGAAGCGATAACCGAATGTTGAAGTTCCTCGGCGTTCTAGCCTTCTCCCTCTTCGCCTTCGGCGTAGCCCAGGACATGGGCGTAAGTGTCGAGTTGGCAGAGTCGTCCGAGTACGGCCAGTACGTCGTCGATCAGGACGGCATGGCGCTTTACATGTTCGTCCCTGACGCCCAGGGACCCAGCACCTGCTATGACGACTGCGCCACCAACTGGCCGCCAGTGACCGTCGACAGCGCCGACGCCGTGCCTACCGCTGGTGCTGGCCTCGACGCCGCCCTGTTCGGCACCGTCGAACGTGATGACGGCACCTTCCAGGTTACGTACAACGGCTGGCCGCTGTACTACTACGGCGGCGACATGGAAGCCGGGATGGCCACCGGCCAGGGCCTCGGGGACAACTGGTACGTCCTCGACCCGATGGGCGAGCCGATCGGCATGGCCGCGGCCGGCGACGGCGGCTAACTTAACGTCGTCAACCTGCGCGTCTAACTGTGCGTAAAACGGTTGGCCGTGCACTAGTCAGCTAGCGCCGGTGAGAGGAGCGCCAACGCTCCGGTCGCCAAACTTTCGAACGCTCCTCGACTACACCGACGCTGCCCGCCCGCCACGGACCTGAATTCGGGTCCGTGGCGGGCGCTTGCTAGACTTGCGGGCACGATGGCGCCTAGAGCAGATCTCGCCAGTGGCCGCGCGGCTTATAAGAGCGGGGATTGGGCCGGGGCCTACGACGCGTTCGGTCGGGCGGACGACGGCCTGCCACTGTCCGCGGCCGACCTCGAGGCGTGGGCCAACACCGCCTACCTGCTCGGTAGGGAGCACGCCTTCGAGGGCCTGCTTGACAGAGCCCATCAGCGTTACCTCGACCGGGGTGACAACGTAAGCGCGGCCTACTGCGCCTGCTGGCTGGGCCTCTCATTGGCGGGCATCGGCGCTGGCGCGCAGGCGAGCGGCTGGTTCTCCCGCGCCCGCCGCTTGCTTGCCGACGTCGAGCGCGAGACCGTGGTGCACGGCTACCTCAAACTGGCCGATGCTTTGGGGGCGGTCGCAGGTGGCTCGGCAGAGACCGCCTACGCCGCCGGCAACGAGGCCGTCGAGATCGCCAAGCGTTTTCACGATGAGGATCTCTCCGCGCTCGCGCTACAACTGATTGGGCGAATGCTGCTGCGTCATTCACGCCGGGACGAGGGCCTGGCGCTCTTGGACGAGGCGATGGTGGCCGTCGCCTCGGGCGCCTTGAGGCCTCAAGTGGCGGGCATCGTCTACTGCAGCGTGATCGACGGCTGCCGCGCGACCTACTCGCTGCGGCGCGCGCATGAGTGGACCGAGGCGTTGACACGCTGGTGTGAGGAACAGCCGGAACTGGTGGCGTTCAACGGTGAGTGCCGCGTCGCCAGGGCCGAGATGCTCGTGCTCCGCGGAGCCTGGCACGACGCGATCGCCGAGGCCGAACGCGCCTGCGAACGGTCTCCGCAGTGGGCGGCAGAGCGCATCTCGGCGGCGGCCAACTACCAAATGGCCGAGGTGTTCCGCCTGCGCGGTGAGTTCGACGCCGCCGACCGTGCCTACCAGGCAGGCGGCCGCGCCGGCGGCCCGTCACAACCGGGTCTGGCTCTGCTACGCCTTGCGCAGGGCAAGTTCCATGCCGCCGAGCGCGGCCTCGACCGGGCGTTGGAGGAGACGTCTGAGCCCATCCAGCGCGCCCGACTGCTGCCGGCCAAGGTGTCGATCGCGCTGGCCACCGGCTCGCGGCTTGACGAGGCACGAGCGGCCGCCGCAGAGTTGGCACGTATCGCGGCGACTTTCGGGACGCGCGCACTTGCCACCATCGCCGACCACGCACTCGGCGCCGTCGCACTCGCAGCGGGGGACGCCGTCGAGGCGTCGCGCAAGTTACGCTCCGCCGCCGCCGGTTGGCGCGACTTGTCGGCCCGATACGAGACCGCACGGGTGAGTGTCCTGCTGGGCGGTACCAACCGTCTGCTCGGCGACGAGGAGGGCGCCCAGCTCGAGTTCGCGGCCGCCAGAGCGACCTTCGAGGAACTCGGTGCGCGTCCCGACCTCGCGAGGCTAGCGGCCATCGCCGGCAACGGCCACGCGGCTTCCGGCCTCACCCCACGCGAACTGCAGGTACTCGCTCAGCTGGTCGCGGGCAATACCAACAGGTCCATCGCACACGAACTGGACATCAGCGAGCGGACCGTCGACCGCCACGTGAGCAACATCTTCGACAAACTCGAGGTTTCGTCACGCACCGAGGCGGCTGCCTTCGCCGTGCGCAACCGGCTGGCGTAGGTATCCAGGAACGGTCGGTACCCAGGTACGGTACCCAGCCTCGTCCACATCTCCGTGGGTGAACTCGCCGATGCGCCCCTGCCAAGCTCTCCCCTACCTTGCCACCACCGCGGCAACTTCCCGACGCGGCAGTCTGCGACCGTCAGACACGCCGCTTTTCGGTTCGGTAGCCGCAACGGAGGCAGAGATGACAGGACCCCAGAGCATCCGACCAGCCGACTTCAGCGGAGTACCCG
>DASROV010000259.1:0-3173 GCA_035646755.1 Trueperaceae bacterium
GATCCTGCTCAAGCCCGGCAAGCTCGACGAAGACGAGTGGCGCGTGATCCGCAAGCATCCCGGCTACGGCCGCGAGCTACTGGAGAACACGTTCATGAGGATCGCCGGACCGATAGTCGAGCAGCATCACGAGCGCGCCGACGGCAGCGGTTACCCGTACGGCCTCGCCGGTGACGAGATTCTCGTCGAGGCCTCGATCGTCGCGGTCGCCGACACCTACGACGCGATGACCACCGACCGCCCGTACCGCAAGGGCCTTCCGCATGAGGCGGCGTTCGCGGAGCTCGACAGCCTCGCCGACAGTCAACATCCCCGAGAGGTCGTCCGCGCTTTCCGGTCAGCGGCGGCCCGACTCGAAGTGCCGACCGGCTGATACCGCTTGCGGCCACGGTTCATCGCGGCGCCCAGGCTGGGTCCGCGGCTGACCGGCCGCTAAAGAATGGAGGACGAACGATGACCTTCCGACCCCGCACGATCCTCTGCTTCATGGTGGTGCTGGCGCTAGCCGGCAGCGCCTTCGCCGGTGACTGGCACTTGCGCCTGCGCCTGCCGATCGTCACGACGGTTACCGACGAGTTGCCGTTGGCCGACCCCGGCGACCAGCTCTATGACACGCAGGAAAGCGTGCACCGGACGATCACCAAGACCACCGGAGTCAGGGTCCCGCATTCATACATCTGGCTGCACATCGGTAGATTCTCGGTTCCAGTCGATCCGATCAACTTCAGTCGCTAGACATACGTAGAACTCTGCATGGCTGCGGCGCCGCGGAAGATTGCGTCGCCGCCAAAGCCGTCATCCGCATATCCTGAACCATGATGCGCGATTGGGTTGAAGTCAAGACGAGCCTCACACATCCGACATTGGTGCGCATGGCCAATCCCGTCCGTTTCCAGATTCGAACAGTTCTCGTCGTCCTAGTGCTCTTCCTAGTGGCACGCGCGGAAGCGGCGCCTACCAGCACGACGTGTGGCACCGCCGCGACGCCGATCCACGACGTCCAGGGAGCCCGCAGCGCCAGCCCGCTTGGAGGTGAGAGCGTCACCATCGAAGGCGTGGTCGTGGGCGACTTCCAGGACGGTGACGGCGACCTGTTCGGCACCAACCTCGGCGGCTTCCACGTGCAGGAGGAGGATGCCGATGCGGACGCCGATCCTCTCACGTCGGAAGGGATCTACGTCTACTCGAACATCTCTGTGTCGGTAGGTGAGAGGGTGAGAGTTACCGGGACCGTCACCGAGTTTTCCGGTTTGACTGAACTCGGCGACGTGGCGAGCGTGATGATGTGCGGCGCCACGGAAACGCTTCCGTCGCCTGCCATCGTCGAGCTGCCGGTCGGTAACGTTGGCGACCTTGAGGCGTTCGAGGGCATGCGGGTCGTATTCCCGCAAGGGCTGCTCATCAGCGAGTACTTCGACTTCGACCGCTTCGGTGAGATCGTGCTGGCAGCGCCGGGAGAAGACACCACGCGCGCGTTCCAGCCGACCGCCTACCTCGACTTCGACGACCCTAGCGTCGAGGACGCGTTCGATCTCGCCGAGCGCTCCCGTATCGTGCTCGACGACGGCCGTGGCGGACAGAATGAGGACCCGGCCCGTCATCCCAACGGACAGGTGTTCACGCTGGAGAACAGCTTCCGCGGCGGCGACATCGTCACCAACCTCACCGGTGTTCTCGACTACAGCTTCGATCTCTACCGCGTACAGCCAACGCAGGGCGCCGACTACCTCGCGACGAACCTGAGACCGCTCGAGCCGGACTACGTCGGTGGCACTCTGCGGGCGGCCGGCTTCAACGTCCTCAACTACTTCGAAGACTTCGGCGGGGGCTGCGGTCCCTCCGGCATGGAAGAGTGCCGAGGAGCGGACAACGCGAACGAGTTCACGCGCCAACGCGACAAGATCTTCGCCGCGCTCGACACGATGGATGCCCACATCGTCGGGCTCATCGAGATCGAGAACGACGCCGACCAGGGCGCGCTGATCGACCTGGTGGACGGCCTCAACGACGTGGCGGGCGAGGGCACCTACGCGTACATCGACACAAGTGACCAGGGCGGCCCCGTGGGCCTCGACGTGATCAAGGTGGCGCTCATCTACCAGCCGGCGGCGGTCACGCCGGTCGGCGATCCGGCCATCCTCGACTCGCTGACGTTCCTCGACCCCAACAACACGGGCGAGGACCGCAATCGCGCCGCCCTGGCACAGACCTTCGAGGAGAACGGCAACGGCGGCCGGTTCACTGTCGTCGTGAATCACTTCAAGAGTAAGGGCGAGCCTTGCGAGGTCCCCGGCGATGATGACCCGATCCAGGGCAACTGCAGCGTTACCCGCGTACTGGCTGCACAAGAGCTGCTGGCGTGGCTCGACACCGATCCTACGAGCCAGGGCGATCCCGGCTACCTGTTGCTCGGTGACTTCAACGCCTACGACCGCGAAGAATCCGTCTTCGCGCTGCGCGCCGGGTTCGACGGCCTACTGGGCACCGAAGATGACTTCACCGACCTGCTGCGCGATTTCGTTGGCGAGTACGCGTATTCCTTCGCCTTCGACGGTCTGCTCGGGTACCTCGACTACGCCTTCGCGAGCGCCTCGCTCATGCCGCAGGTGACGGGCGCCACGGCCTGGCACATCAACGCCGACGAGCCCGACCTCATCGACTACGACACGAGCTTCAAGCCCGACGCCCAAGACGCTCTTTACGCGCCCGATCCGTTCCGCGCGTCGGACCACGACCCGGTTGTCATTGGACTGGACCTAGGGGCACCGTAAGAGCCGAGGCGCCGTAGCGATTCTTGCGCTCGGGCCACGCCCGACACACAAAGGGGCGCCTAGGCCGGGTTCTCGCGAGCCCGTCCCTGTTGCTACCTAGGTCCTTCTTCCGCCCCTCGCTAGAAACCGATGTATAGCTGTACCTTTCGGCGTACGGTCGCGAGAAGATGTATGGGTCCATCCAGCGGACGCGCCCGGAGGTGGCAAACCACCGGTCATCGCCGCAGGTACTGCCCCCTGGCCGGCCCCACGACCTGCCCGTCCTCGTACACGACCTCGCCACGCAGGAACGTCTGCTTCACCCGGCCGGTCAACTCTTGGCCCTCGAACGGCGTGTAGCCCTGGTTCGACTCCGACTCGGCGGCGCGCACCACGAACGACTCGTCGGGGTCGAGCAGCACC
>DASROV010000260.1:0-2018 GCA_035646755.1 Trueperaceae bacterium
GGACGGTCCTGTGCGCCGAGCATTGGGCTCGCGCCCGTTAAAGGCGCCTCAGGGGGAAAGGAAACAAGGTGGGAGCGGTGAAGGAAGTCTACGAGAAGATGACGGTGAGCCTGGTGGGCGCAGTCAACACCGTCGTCAACAAGAGCGGCTGCGACAGCGACCTCAGCACCAACTTCCAGTCGAAGACTGACGACCAAGGCGACGGAAACAACGAGTTCTGCTAGCCGCTAAGGGGTGCTCGTAAAGCCTACGAGCACCCCGCCCCGGCCCTGCTCGTGGCGGAGCGGTCTGGCACGACCATGACCGTGCCTTTCGGCACCCGAGTGCAGTGAACTGGCGACCATCGGAAGCAGCACCGCCGAGCATGGGCATCCTGCCCGCTTTCGTCCTCAAGGTCCTGGCAGGCGCCTCGCCGCCTACGCCACCGGGCGCCGATGAACCGGGCGTCACGCAGTGGCGAGACAGCAACGGCACGCTTGGGGCGTTGAGCCATGCCAGCGGCGGCGAGCACTGGCTGCACGTGCTCGGCGTCGCTAGTTTCCGCATCCCGGCGCAAGGTAACGAGATCGCGGCGATCGCCGCCGCGGGCTCACGGCCCGAAGCGGTATCCGACGAGTTCCAGCGCACCGCCTGGCCGGCGGCGTTGCAGCTCAGGGGACATGAGGTTCTGCACGCCAGCGCCGTCGCGACACCAGACGGTGTCGTGGCGTTCTGCGCCAGGTCAGAGACGGGCAAGTCGACCCTCGCCTACGGGCTCGCCAAGCGTGGCCACCGGCTCTGGTCCGACGACGCGGTCGTGTTGAGCGTGACACCCACCCACACGGTCGCGAGCTCACTCCCCTTCCAGGTACGGCTAAGACCGGCCTCCGCCGCTCACTTCGGTTTCGCTTCCGCTGACCTCGAACGCGGTCGCCTGCGGCAGCCGGGCTCCGACGCCTCGGCGCACCTGCCCCTGAAGCGGGTGTGCCTGCTCGAGAGGGCGGCCGCCGACAGCGAACCTCTGCTTGCGACAGAGCAACCGCCGCCCGCGGCCGCACTGGCCGAACTGCTGCAGCACGCCATCTACTTCAGTGCTCATGACCTAGACAGGAGACGGCTGATGCTACGGAACTACCTGACCGTGCTCGGCACCGTCCCTGTACTCGCGGTGCGCTTCCGGCCCGGCATGACCTACTTGGACAGCGTGCTCGACGCCGTGGAAGAGCGGCTGCTGTGACGGCGGCGACCGGGCGCTCGGCGACGCCCGAAGCCGCCGACGGCGTGGCGCCGTTCGACGTCCGCGGCTATCTCGCCGACGTCGGCGGGGTGTTGTCGTGGCGCGTCCTGCAGGTGGTGGCGGTGACGCTCCTCATCGCCTTGACAGAGGGTCTGAGCCTGCTGTTGCTGGCTCCCCTGCTCGAGCTCACCGGGCTGGACCTCGGCGCGAGTCCCGTCAACAAGGTGGCCGCTTGGGTGGAGAGGGCGTTCGCCACTCTGGGGTTGCCCGTCACGCTCGCGAGCGTGATCTCTGCCTACGTACTGATCGTGGTGCTGCGAGCGCTGTTCAATCGCTGGGGCGCGATGTCGAACTTCCGTCTGCGGCAGCGTTTCACCGCTAGGCTCAGGGAGCGGCTCCACGGCGCCCTTATCCAAGCCGATTGGCTGTTCTTCGTCAACCGGCGCAGCTCGGACTTCATGCACAAGCTCACACGGGAGCTGGAGACGGTCGCGATAGCCACGTTCGGCATCCTCGAGTGGGCCGTCACGCTCCTGCTCACCTCCGTCTACCTCGCGTACGCCGTTTACCTCTCGCCGACCATTACCGTCGTCGTGCTGGCGTCCGGCGTGACGCTCAACCTCCTGCTGCGTTTGGAGATGCGCAGGGCCAAGCCCAGGGGCGCCCGCCTCTCGAGCGCCTACGAGGAGTTCTACGCCGCCATAAGCGATCACTTCTCGGGCATGAAGACGGCCAAGAGCCACGGCGTCGAGAGCGCCTACAAGGCTCACTTCCTGCGCACGGCGCGAGCCGTCGAGCAGGC
>DASROV010000261.1:0-2334 GCA_035646755.1 Trueperaceae bacterium
GCGTTGCGACCGTGCCGCCGGGCCCCGCCTGCCGGCACGGTCGCGATCAGCTCTGGGGGTCAGCTCATGAGGTTAACTCAGGAGGTTAGCTCTGGGGGTTAGCTCACGAGGTTAGCTTAGGAGGCTAGCTCACGACGGGGGCCACCGGGAGAGGGCGGGGCGCATGGCGCAGACAATGCTTATCGAAGTCGCTGACGTTCACAAGATGTACAAACCGGGCTCCCGCAGTCCCACCAAGGCCGTTGACGGCGTCTCGTTCAGCGTCGACGCCGGTGAGATCGTCGGCCTGCTCGGCCCCAACGGGGCAGGCAAGACCACCACGATAAAGATGATGTGCGGCCTCATCCATCCCGACTCCGGCAGCGTGAAGGTCGCCTCGTTCGACGCGCGCACGCAGCGGCGCCACGCCATGCGCCATATCAGCGCCGTCCTCGAGGGCAACCGCAACCTCTACTGGCGCCTCACCGTGCGCGAGAACCTCGACTATTTCGCCGGCAACCGCGGCCGCTCGCCGGCCGCCTCGAAGGCCAGGCGTGACGAGCTCATCGAGCGCTTCGGCCTCGCCGGCAAGGCCGACGCGCTCGTCAGCAACCTCTCGCGCGGCATGCAGCAGAAGCTCGCCATCGCCGTGGCCCTGCTGGCCGACACCGACGCGCTTGTGCTCGACGAACCTACGCTCGGCCTCGACGTCGAGACTGGTCACGAGGTGAGGGCGCTGTTGCAGGAGATCGCCGCCGACGGCAAGACCGTGCTGCTAAGTAGTCACGACATGCCCGTCGTGCAGGCGCTTTGCCAGCGGGCGATCATCATCAGCGGCGGCAAGGTCGTCACCGACGACAGCGTCGCGAACCTCATGCGCCTGTTCCAGACCCGCGCCTTCAGCGTGCGCCTGGCGACGCCGCTCGATCTCCGACAGCAGGAGGAGCTGCACGCGGCGTTCAACGTCACCGCGTCGACCGACGCCAGGACCTTCGAAGTCGAGTTCGCCGCCAAGCACGACCTCTACCGTCTCATGGACTTCCTGCGTGCCACAGGCGCCGAGGTGGACAGCATCGAGCGGACGAGCGTCCAGTTCGAGCAGGTCTTCCGTCGCCTCGTCAACGGCAACCCGGCCGCCACCACTCCGGCCCGCGCCGCGAAACCTGTCGTCGAGCTTGGAGACGCGCATGTTGCGGTCTGAGATGCTGTTCACTTCGTTCCGGGCGAACTTCGTCAAGTACGTCATCGAGCTCAAGCGCTACCTGCCCAACACGCTCAGCATGGTGCTGACGTTCTACGCGATCTTCGTGTTCATGCTGCTTGGCGTGCGCTTCGTAGGCGATCCGAGCGTTGCCGACGACAACGTGCGCTACCTGCTTGTCGCCAACGGCTTCTGGTTCCTGCTCATGCTCGGCGTGAACTCGATGGGCTGGGAACTCACCAACGAGGCGCTGCGCGGCACGCTCGAGCAGCTCTACATGAGCACGGTCCCAGCTTGGCTAATCATGCTCTTCCGCATGCTGGCCTCCTTCGTCGTCAACCTCGTGATCCTCGCTGTGCTCACGGTCTTGAGCATGGCTACCGCGGGCGAGTGGCTGGCCATCGACGTCGTGGCGCTCACCGCGGTCCTTCCCGGCACGATGCTCGGCGTCATGGGCCTTGGCTTCGCGGTCGCGGGCCTAACCATCGTCTACAAGCAGGTCAACGCGATGCTGCAGCTGCTGCAGTTCGTGCTCATGGGTATCGCTTTCGTGCCGTTGTCGCTGTCGCCGCTGATGGAGTTGGCGCCAGCGGCCAAGGGCATCGACATGGTCAGGCAGGTGATGGCGGAGGGCGTGCCGTTGTCGTCGTTCGCGGCCGGCGATTGGGGCTCGTTGTGGCTCAACGGCGCCGTCTACTTCGCGCTCGGTCTCGGTGTCTTCAAGTTGCTCGAGCGCCGGGCGATGCAGAGAGGACTCTTGGGGCACTACTGAGAGCCCGGCAGCTTCATGAACTCGCCGCGGTCGTTACTACGCGGTCGCCGAGACCTCAGGCCGTGGCCAACAGGGCCACCCCGAGCACCATGCCGACGGCGCCGATGACGCGGCGCCTGCTGTTACCTTCGCGCAGCAGCCGGGTGCCCAGCAGCGCGCCGATGAGGATGCTGATCTCGCGCGTGGGAGCCACCAGGCTCACGGGCGTGAACTGCATCGCCGACAACACCATGAGGTACGCCAGGGGACTCAGGATCGCCACGCCGAGCGCCTCGAGCCGGTGCTCGTGCCACACCTTGCGCACCTCCGACCAGCGCCTTAGCGCCACGGGCGCAAGTAGCGCCACCCTCCCGGCCTCGCCGGTGAAGGTGAACAGCAGCGG
>DASROV010000262.1:0-3842 GCA_035646755.1 Trueperaceae bacterium
ATCGCGGACTCGCTGAACAACTTGGCGCAACTGCGCCTGGACCGAGGAGACGCCGAG
Organism: Trueperaceae bacterium; assembly: GCA_035646755.1. Lineage (GTDB taxonomy): Bacteria > Deinococcota > Deinococci > Deinococcales > Trueperaceae > DASRWD01. Next base: position 58 of record DASROV010000262.1, read on the forward strand.
GCGGCCCACCAAGAGCTCCGGGAAGCTTTGACCCTTGGCCGGGAAAAGGGGTTCAAGAAGCTCATCGCGGGGTCGCTCGAAGGCTGCGCCCGCCTCGCCCTCGCCCAACGCTCGGCGCATCGCGCCGCACAGTTTTGGGGCGCGGCCGAGGCGCTGCGCCGCGCGATAAAGGCCCCCGAAAAACCGGTCGAGAAGGGGCGCTACGCACATGAGCAAGCTGCCGCCAAGCAGGAACTGGGCGCAAGAGCGTTCGCGCAAGCCTGGTCCGAAGGCGCTGCGCTGAGACTGGACGAGGCGGTGGCGCTGGCCCTCGAGTGCGAAGCACCGCGCCCGGTTGTGAGCATGAATAGCTGACCGATCGGCTGGGGCGGCTCTGAAGCCGCCCCCCGGTAGACCCTAATCGATGATGATGGACTCGAGCACCACGAAGTCCGAGCCGGTATTGCCTTCGGCGTCGGTGACGCTCAACCTGATCTCCAGCCTGTTTAGCCCCTGTCCGAAGTCGAAGGTGTCCGCTGGCGTCCAGGTCACGGTCGCCGCGCTACCGACGACGACGGGCGCCCCATCGTCCAAGCTGGCGGTCCACTCGAAGCTGAGGGGCGTATCGTCCTCGGGGTCGGTCGCCGTGCCCGCGAGCGTCATGGCTTCGAACATTATCTCCCCGCCATTTTCGGGGCTTGTCACGCGCACGGTGGGCGGCAGGTTTGCAGGCGGGTCGGCGACGCTGAACGTCACGCTTGCCGTGTCGCTCAATCCTTGCGGGTCGGTTCCCGTCAGCGTGATGGTGCGCTCGCCGTTGTCGCTAAAGCTGGTTTCCACCTCGCACCCCGTCAGCGGGAAGGGGTCGCTGGGGAAGCTGCTCGTCCAAGTAAGGCGATCGCATGCGAGCTCGGTCCCCGGCTCGTTGATATCCGTTGAGGTTGCGGTCAGGAGGATAGTCGCGTTGCGGAACACCTCCTCGCCATCTTCGGGTTTAGTGATGGCGACCCTGGGCGCCGAGTTGACGATGGTAACCATGACACTGACGCTTGAGCGCGCACCGCCGCTGTCTTGCGCTGCCACCGTGATGGTCCGAGTGCCGGTGGTGGTGAATACGGGTTCAATGGCCGGTCCGGTGCCTAGATCACCGTCAACACTCGAGGTCCATTCGAGGGTGCAACAATTTCTGCCATCCTCGAAGTCTTCGACCGTCGCACTCAGATTGAACGGTTGGTTCAGACCACGCTCAAACGCGTCGCCATCGTCATGACCGAACAGGTCGATCGATGGGGAGACGTTACCGAGCGCCTCCTGCACGGCGCCAAGGGCGTTGACATAGCCGTTCACCTTGTCATCGGGGCTGCTGTGCGCTGTGGCCATGAGGATTTCCTCGACCTCGCTTGCGCTCAAGGAGGGATCCGCCGCCCAGATGAGCGCCGCGACCCCCGCTGTGAACGGCGAGGAGTAGCTGGTACCGTGACTAACCTGAACTTGGTTGCTGGGCGCCTCGGGGTCGGGGCCGAGCCACAAATCATAGGGCGCGAAGATATCCACCTGCTCCGCACCGAAGTTCGAGCCGGGTGCCTTGCTCTTCGAATTGCCGTTGGTACCGCCGACACAGATGACGCCCGCGTTCTCACAGGGGGTGTACCAGGCCTCCTCCCAACCCAGACAGCCGAGGACCGGTACACAGCGCTCGCCGTCCACGTCATCACCGTCGTTGCCCGCCGCTGCGAAGAGCAGCATTCCCGAGTCGCGATAGGCCTCCGTCGCCGCCTCGAAGGGCTCGACGGTGAAGAAAAGCACGTCGGGTACCGGTACGCCGTAGCTCATGTTGGCGATCTTGGCTCCGGCGGCCTTGGCCTCGGCCAAGGCGGTGATCGAGGTGAACATGTCGTAGAGGGTAAAGACGAGGACGGGGTCGGCCACCGGCCCGGCGGGACCAGCGCTGCCGAAGTCGTTGTCCGGCAATGCGAAGGCCGCGCTCGCCACGTTGGTGCCGTGCCATTGGCAGCTGCCAAAGTCGAGAAACTTGCAGAACAAGAGATTCTCCGTACCGACAGGATCGACGAACGGAACATTGGAGATGGCCAGCCAGCCGGCGGCGAAGTCTTCGTCCGGTTCGAAGCCCATGTCCAAGATGGCGAGCTTGACGCGGTTCTCAAGCTTCCCCGCTAGCTCGAGCATCCGCCAGGCCTCTGCCACGCCGATGTCCAGAGTGCTACCGACGCTGTGCGATGGCCAGGTGAAGGCGTTGGCATCATAGGGGACACCTGACAGATTCGCACCTTGCGGCGCTTCAGACGATGTGTCGTCACGAAACTGCGCGCCGCCGCCCACCCAGTTCATACCGAGTTGCAGCCCGCTCGCCGCTTCGTGCGCGCTCGCGGCGATCAGGTTGAGGCCTGCTTGGCTCGAGACCCCCTGGTCTCCGGTAGCATTCGGGTCGAGCTTGCGCAGATCCTCGCTAAGATTCGATGCGTCCGCGGACGAGGCGTCGACGCGCACCAGATATTGTGGACCGATACCGCTCAAGCCGTTGGCCGCCGGGTCGAAGGTCAGCAAGATCTCACCTTGCCAGCGGCTCAAGAAGGCGTCCAACTCGCCCTGGTCGGGGCTCGACAGCCACACCTCGTTCTCCACGAAGCTTGCCTTGGTGTTATCCGGACCGGACACGATGGCGACGGGGCGCGTCTCGCCTTCCGAAAAACCGGGGAGTTCGGCTATGGGCGGCGCCAGGGTCGGGTCTACGGTGAGAGTGGGGGGCGGCCGGCTTTGCTGCGGCGGCTGCGGGCTGCACGCGGCAAGCACCCCTAGCGCCAGGCTCAAGAGAAGAATCCTTTTCACGACATGCTCCCTCCATCGTCGCCATCCGCAGCGGCCTCGTCGTGTGCGGCGTGGTCGACATCTCCTAGCGGGAGCCTAAAGATGTGACCGTGTCGCGACCGTGTCGCGCTCTTGGGCCGCGTTCATGGGCGAAGGGAACTGGCGACACGCAGGAACCTTCGGGGCCCATGAGGGGGCGTGCTCGGAATCGCCATCCTCAAGTCCCCCGCGCCCGCGGGTCCCAAAGGTCGCGCAGCCCGTCCCCCAACAGGCTCCACCCCAATACCGTCCACACTATCGCCAGCCCCGGCACCATGGCCGGATAGGGGCTGAGGCTGAGGAAGCCCTGCGCCTCGCGCAGCATGTTGCCCCAGCTCGGCACGTCGGGCGGGGTGCCGAGCCCGAGGAAGCTGAGCGCGGCCTCGGCCAGCACCGCCACCGCCAGGCTGAGGCTGGCCTGCACCACCAACGGACTCACCGCGCCCGGCATGACGTGGCGCAGCAGTAAGCGACTCTCGCCTAGCCCAAGCGCCCGGCCGGCCTCGACGTACTCGCGCTCCTTGAGGCTGAGCACGCTCGAGCGGGCGATGCGTGCGAATATCGGCACCGTGGCGATGCCGATGGCGGTCATCGCGGTAAGCGTGCCCGGCCGGTATACAGCGGCCAGTAGCAACGCCATGAGGATGGCGGGGAAGGCGTAGAGCACGTCGACAAGGCGCATCACGACCTCATCGAGGAGGCCGCCGACGAAACCGGCGACGGCGCCAAGCAGGCTGCCGAACATCAGGGCGATGCCGACGGCGATGAAGCCGACGTAGAGCGTCCCACGTGCACCGACGAGCACCCGCGAGAACAGGTCGCGGCCGAAGTGATCGGCACCGAGCCAGTTCTCGGCCGTCGGTGCGGAGAGTTGTGCGGCGAAGTTCAGGGCGTTGGGGTCGTGCGGCAGCCATACGTAGCTGAGCAAGGCGCCTAGCACC
>DASROV010000263.1:0-2754 GCA_035646755.1 Trueperaceae bacterium
CAGTAGGTGCGCTCGAAGTCGTGTCGCCTGCTCTTCAGGAGTCGGCCCGAACGCGCACCCACTCCTGCGCCACGATGTCGTAGCGCTTGATGTGCTTGGCTGGGCTGCCCCCGGCGATGGTCAGCGCTGGTACGTCGCGAGTGACAACGCTGTTCGCCGCCACGATGGCGAGCTCGCCGATCGTCACGCCTGGCATTATCACAGCGTTCTGGCCGATCCAGGCACCGCGACCAATGCGAACCGGCTCGGGCGGGGTGATGCCCTGATACTTGTACGGCACGTCGCCGCTGACGCTGGCGTGCGTGCCATCGGCCACGAAGACGTTGGCTGCGAACATCACGTCGTCCTCGATGACGATCTCGCGGAAGGCCACAACGTGCAGCGCGGCGGTCGCGGTCACGCGGTCGCCGATGACGATGCTCGGCTCGAACGTCTGGCTTACATGCTCGCCGTCCGGGTGCCGGAGCCAACCCCCTGGGTAGCGCACGTTCGCCTTCAGTTCGCTGCCCGGGCCGAGCTTGACCGCCGTGCCGATCCGCATGGCGGTGGGGTTGACGATGCTGCGGGGCAACTGCATCTCGAAGCCAGGCGCCGGCGAGGCGAACGCAGGCAACGTCTTCGCGCCCCACCACTTTTCGAGGCGCTCGTTGAACGCCAGTAACCGCCGGAACATCGGCGTCAAAAGTTCACTTCGGTTAGCCATCACCTTAGATCTTAGGACATGGCCGCAGGTCTTCGCTGCCGCAGGCGGCAACGAGGCCGTAGCTGCCACCCGTGGCCGCAAGCGTCTTCGCGCCTGCGCTGACGCGACAAGCGGGCCGTAGCGAAAGGGCTAGTGGCGCGGCGGCAGCTTCTTGCCCGGGTTCATTATCCCGCGCGGATCGAGCGCCTCCTTGATGGTCCACATCGTGTCGACAGCGTGTCCATGTTCGGCTCGCACGTACGGCAACTTTCGCACGCCGATGCCATGCTCGCCGGTGCAGGTCCCGCCCACCGCCAAGACCTTAGCGACCAGCTGGGCGTGAGCGCCGTTGGCTTTGGCCAGTGCGCCCTCGTCCGCTCCGGGGTAGAAGATCGTCACGTGAAAGTTCCCGTCGCCAACGTGACCCAAAACGTACGCGGGAAGGCCAAGAGCGGCCGTCAGCTCCTGGGCGTCGGCGACGATACGCGGGAGTTGCGAAAGAGGCACGGCGAGGTCGGTGATAAGGCTGTCCATCCCCGGATGTGCGGCCACCAGGCTCGGCAGGGCGCGGTGACGCGCCTCCCAGAGGGCCCGCAACTCGGGTCCGTCGGCCGCCGCGGCCACAGCCATCGCCGAGCGCGACGCGGCAAGCTCACGCAACTCCTCCACAGCCACACGGGTAACAGCTTCCGTTCCGTGGAATTCGAGGAACAGTGTCGGCTGTGGCGCCAAGGTCAGGCCGAGGTGCACGTTGATGGCCGCAATCGCTGCCGCGTCGACGAGCTCGCAGCGAGCAGGATGCAAGCCAGCCTGTATCAGTTCGGTAACCAAGTGCACGCAGTCCGCCACTCGGTGGAACGAGACCCTGGCTCCGACGACGCACTGGGGGCGGGGCGTCAGCTTGAGCGTGAGCTCGGTGATGATCCCGAGTGTGCCCTCGGCGCCACAGAACAGGCGGGTAAGGTCGTAACCGCTCGAGGACTTCTTGGCCCTGCCGCCGGTCCTTATCACGCTACCGTCTGCCAGCACCACCTCCAGGGCGTAGAGCTGGTCCTTCATCACACCGTAGCGAACCGCCAGGGTGCCCGAGGCGTTGGTGGCGGCCATGCCGCCGAGAGTTGCCTCGGCACCGGGGTCTACCGGGAAGAACAGACCGGTCTGCCTAAGCGCGTGGTTCAGCCGCTGGTAGATCACGCCCGCCTCTACCACCGCCAGCATGTCGCCGGCGGCGACCTCCTTGATGGCGCCCATGCGCACCAGGCTTAGCGAGATGCCGCCATTTATCGGCACCGTGTGCCCCTCCAAGCTGGAGTTCGCTCCGACCGGTGTTATAGGTACGTTCACGGCGCCTGCCACGCGTACAATCGCCTGCACGTCGGCCGTCGACTCGGGATAGACAACGACGTCGGGAAGCCGCGCGAGCGCTGTTGACTCACCGCGGGAGTGAAGCTCCCTGGCGCTGTCGGAAGCGTCGATCTGCTCGACGCGGAGCACGGCGGAGAGAGCCGCACGCAGATCAGGCACGAGGCTAGTTCTACCGCGAGCAGGCGACCGAAGCCACCGCCTTCGGTCGATCTCTACGCCAGCGGTGGTGCTGGCTGCTGTACGCTCAGCCAAAGTCCAGCGCGGGTACCAGCCCGCCTAAACAGGAGGCCGCAGCATGTCCCCCACCGCCACCAGCCGCTCGCACAAACACCTACTCACGCCGTGGAGCAAACAGGGCGCGATAAGCACGCCGACCATCACCCGCGCCAAGGGTTCGTACCTCTACGATGATGAAGGCAGGAGGTACCTCGACCTCTCGGCCGGCTTGGTGGCGGTGAACCTTGGGCACGGACATCCGGCCGTTACCGAGGCGATAAAGCGTCAACTTGACAAGGTCGCTTACGTCGCCCCGTCCCTCATGAACGACACCCGCTCGGAGTTCGCCGAGCTGCTCTCGGACATCGCCCCTTGGGGGGAGGGTTCGCGGGTCTTCTTCACGACCAACGGCGGCGAGGCCAACGAAGACGCGTTGAAGATGGCGCGCATGCTCACCGGCCGCCACAAGGTGTTGGCCGCCTATCGTTCGT
>DASROV010000264.1:0-2317 GCA_035646755.1 Trueperaceae bacterium
GGATCATGCTCGTGATGGTCGGCTTCACCCTGTTCGGTAACCTGCCGCTGCCGCTGGGCGTCCTCGGTCATGAGGGCGGCACGATCCTGGTCGTGCTCAACGGCCTGCGCCTGCTCACCTGGCAGCCAGGCGGCCAACGCGCTCAGCCGGCGGGGCGTGCCGTCACGCCGCGGATGTCGGGCCGGCGGGCTTGAGGCACTTGGCCTAGACGCCCGCAGTCGCCGCCTAGCTCGGCAACCTTGCTGCAACCGCGCTCGGCTAACTTGCCGGCATGCGCATTCAGCCCCGCTCCCCCTCGTCCGCGTCGGCGCCAGTGGCGCCGGCGTCAGTGGCGCCGGAGGCGGTCGCATTGACGTCGATCGCCTCGGCGCCAATTGCGTTCGCGTCAGCCTGGGGCTGGGCCCTGCGCGCCGTGCTAGTAGCCGTGGCGCTGTCGGTCCTCACCATCCCGGCGGGCATGGGCGTCGCCCGCAGCGCGCGTTGGAACGCCACGCCGGTCGCGCTACATGGCGTCGAAGTCGTGTTGCAGTCCGGCGCCGTGAACTGCGGTCCGGCGCTTATAGCAACCCTGGCGACCTGGGCCGGCGATCCCGTCGGCGAGGCGGCCGTGCTAGCCCGCGCCGAGATCGGGCCTAACGGCATCAGCCTCGCCGAGTTCGCGCGCCTGGCGTCTTACTTCGAGGTGCCTGGCGTCTGGTACCGCGTCGACCACGACGACCTTAACCTCCTCGCCACACCCTTCGTCGCCCAACTCGAGGTCGGCGCCAGAAGTCACTTCGTAGCGGTGCTAGGCGTGCGTCACGGCTACGCGGTCGTCGCCGACCCAGCCGTCGGAGCCCTGTCGGGCTCGGTAGCCGCCGTGCTGCCCGGCTTCAGCGGACGCGTCTTCCTGCTCGGGGCCGGCGCATGAGGTCGGCTAGCGTCGGTCTCTTGAGCGCCGGTTTCCTTAGCGCAGCCATGGCGGCTGCCGCCAGCCGGCCCTGGGGTCTGGGGCTCCTCGCTCTGGTCGCGTACGTCCCGGCATTCGACGCCGTGCTTCGGACACGGCGTCCCCTCGTTGGCGCCGCGGTCGCAGCCCTAGCCTCGCTCGGCGTGGCCAGCGTCGGCTACGAGGCGACGGTGGGGATATTCCCTGGCGCGTACTTCATCGCGCTGCTGGTCGCAGCCGTTCCCTACGCCCTGGCCGGCGGCCTGGCCGTAAGGTTCCACAGCTCCGCGCTCCTCGGCAGGCTCGAGCCGGCCTGGCGAGTCCCGGCCACGGCGTTCGCCTTGACAGCGTTGTGGTGCGCGGCCGAGCTGTTGCCCGCCCGGCCTGAGCTGTTCGGCGTGTGGGCGTTCCCGTTGGGCGCGATCGGCTACAGCCAGGTCGACCTGCCGACGGCGCAGCTCGCACGCTTTAGTTCGGTAACCGCGGTAAGCGCGTTCGTCCTGGCGGTCAATGCCGCTCTGGTGGCGCTGTGGCGCGCGCGCGTGTGGGCCAAGCGGTCGCAGCGCCCGCAAGGGCGGCCCAGGTGGGCGACCCTCGGCACGCTCGTTCTGCTTGCCGGCTCCGTGGCCGGCGCCGCCGCGAGCGCCGTAACGGCCGAAGACACGTCAGGGTCAGCGGCAGGGTCAGCGCCCGGGCCGAGCCTCACCGTGCGCCTCGTCCAACCCAACCTGCCCGACAGCGTCTACGTTGCGGCGGCGGAAGTACCCGCGGTCGAAGGCCGCCTCGCCGCCAGGTTGGCCGCGCTGAGCGCCGGCTCCCCCGCGAACTTCGGTCCCGGCGCCACGCTCACCCTCCTGCCCGAGGCCTCCTGGCCAGGCGTCGTGAGACCCGAGGAGGCGGCGACGGTTAGCGCCGCGCTCGACGGCGCCGGCACGGTGCTGTTTGGAGCCGTCTCGGCGGGCTGGGACTACGGAGGATCGAGCGGTGAGCGCTATGCCAACTCGGTGATGCTGCTGCAGAACGGCGAGCTGCGCCACGTCTACGACAAGCGCCGGCTCGTGCCGATCGCCGAGGCTCCTTTGCGAGGCGGGGCGATCACCGGCTTGCTCGAGGTGGGCGGCGTCAACGTCGCGCCGTTGATCTGCTACGACGTCGTGTTCCCCGCCGACGTGAGGGCCGCCGCCAGAGCCGGCGCCGAACTTCTTGTCGTCACCACCGACGACTCGTTCGCGGCGCGCAGCGACGTGCCCGCTCTGCATCTGCGCGTGGCGGTGATGCGGGCCATCGAGACCGGACTGCCCGTTGCGCTCGTCTCCAACACCGGCCCTTCGGCGGCGATAGCTGCCGGCGGCGCCCTGCTGGCTATAACCCGTCCCCTCGAGGCGACGG
>DASROV010000265.1:0-3011 GCA_035646755.1 Trueperaceae bacterium
AAAGACGCCCAGGCGAAATGGGATCGCCCCTTCGGCCAGCTCTGCTCGAGTATGGGCGTCTTTCATCCCTACTGCGCCGTGCCCCTCGCGGACGATGACGACGGCCCCTTCCCCTGGCGCGAACTGGCCCGCCGAGATCAGCGTTGGTTCCTTGTATTGCGCGAGGGTTTCGGTTCGGAACCCCTCGAGGGCCCGATGACAGCACAGCGCTCGCACGACGAAACGTTCGATTTCCTCGTGAGTGGGTGTGATGGTCTGAAGTGGCCCCACTGTGATGGCTTGAACTGGCCCCACCTCCGTCCGATCGCGACCGGACGGTTCGGGCTCTTCGGAGTCCGAACGGGAGGTCGCGGAAGGGATGGGTTCCAGGGTGGAGCTGTTCGAGCAGATCAGGCGCGACCGCGAGCGGGAGGGGCTGTCGATCCGCGCGCTGGCGGGGCGCCACGGTGTTCACCGACGGGCGGTGCGGGCGGCGTTGGCGTCGCCGTTGCCGCCGGCCAAGCGCTCGCCAGTGGGTCGGTCGGCGCCGAAGCTCGGTGCGTATCGGGCGATCGTCGACGCGTGGCTTGAGGCCGATCGGGAGGCGCCGCGCAAGCAGCGCCACACCGCGCGGCGGATCTGGCGGCGGCTGGTCGATGAGCATGGCGCCGATGTCGCGGAGTCGACGGTGCGCGAGTACGTGCGCGCTCGCAAGCGCGCGATCGGCTGGTCGGTCGGTGCGGTGTTCATCCCGCAGGTCTACGCGCCTGGCGTTGAGTCCGAGGTCGACTGGGGCGAGGCGCACGTCGACCTGGCTGGCGCGCGGACGAAGGTGCACCTGTTCTTCATGCGCGCCTCGTTTTCGGGCGCGGCGTTCTGCCAGGCGTCGCTGGCGCAGACCCAGCAGGCGTTCCTCGAGCTGCACGTCGAGGCGTTCGAGTGGTTCGGCGGCGTCTTCGAGCAGGTCCGCTACGACAACCTGACATCAGCGGTCAAGCAGGTGCTCAAGGGCCGCCGGCGGGTGGAGGCCGACCGGTTCGTTGCGCTGCGCTCGCACTACCTGTTCGAGTCGCAGTTCACGACGCCGGGCCTTGCGGGCGCACATGAGAAGGGCGGCGTCGAAGGCGAGGTCGGCCGCTTCCGGCGCAATCACCTCGTCCCGGTCCCGGCGCTCGCCGACTTGGCGCAGCTCAACGCGCAGCTCCTCGCCGGCTGCGAAGCGGACCTTGGCCGGCGGATCGTCGGGCGGGCCCAGACGGTCGGCGAAGCGTGGGCAACCGAGCGCCCGCTGCTGCGCGCGTTGGGCGCCGAGCGCTTCGATGCGACTGAGACGGCGGCGCCGCGGGCGGACGCCAAGTCGCTGGCCACGGTCCGCCAGAACCGCTACTCGGTGCCAGTCGCGCTGGCCGGCCTGAAGGTGCACGCGCGCGTCGGCGCCCGGGAGATCGTCATCAGCCACGGCGGGCTGGAGGTCGCGCGCCACGAGCGCCTGCACGGGCGCTTCGGCACCAGCGCGCGGCTGGACCACTACCTCGAGCTGCTCACGCGCAAGCCGGGTGGCCTTCAGCGCTCGCTGGCGCTTGCCCAGGAGCGCGAGCGCGGCGCGTGGCCGGCGGCGTTCGACGAGCTGTGGAGCGCGCTCGCCGACCGTTACGGATCCTCGGAGGCCGCCCGGCAGATGGTCGACGTCCTGATGCTCTGTCGCGAGCACGGCCCCGACCGGGTGGCGCTGGCGGTTCGCGGCGCGCTCGCGGCCGGCGCGCACGACGGCCGCGCCGTCGCCGTCCTCGTCCGCCGCGCCCAAGCGACGACGAGCGTGCCGGTGCCGCTGACCGACCTGGAGCCGCGCCTGGCCGCCCACGCCCGACCCGCACCCGACCTGACCGACTACGACCAGCTACTCGGAGGCTCCCGATGACCACGACCACGAAGAACGCCAAGACCGCGGCGCTGGAGGCTCTGATCGAGGCGCACGCGATCGAGCTCAAGCTCCCGACCGTCCGCCGGCGCTTCCGCACGCTCGCCGCCGAGGCGACACGCGAACAGCAGACGCCGGTCGCCTACCTCGGCGCGCTGCTGGAAGCCGAGACGGCCGAGCGCGCCGAGCGCCGCGAACGCCGCCGACTGATCGACGCCAGGTTCCCGGCCATCAAGCGCCTGCAGGACTTCCGCTTCCAGGACAACCCGAAGGTCCCCCAGGCCACGATCGCCGCGCTCGCCGAGGGCTCCTGGATCGACGACCGCGAGCACATCATCCTGATCGGCGACAGCGGCACCGGCAAGACGATGCTTGCCACAGCGCTGGCGATCTGCGCCTGCCAGCAGGGACGCCGCGTCCGCTTCACCACCCTCGCCGCGCTCGCCAACGAGCTCCAAGAGGCCGAGGGCGCCCGCGAGCTCGCCCGCGTCGTCGGCCGCTACGCCCGCACCGAACTCGTCGTGCTCGACGAGCTCGGCTACCTCGCGCTCCCCGACGGCGCAGCCGAGCTCGTCTTCCAGGTCCTCTCCGAACGCCACGAGCGCGGCTCGCTGATCGTCACCACCAACCTGCCCTTCGGCGAATGGACCAAGGTGTTCGCCGACCCCCGACTCGCCAAGGCCGTCGTCGACCGCCTCACCCACCGCGCCCACATCATCGACACCGGCAACGAGTCCTGGCGCTTCCGCCACGGCCTCACCCACACCACCAAGAAAGCAGGCCGACCCCCCACCAACTGAGTGTCCCGCGCCCTCCGCCGCTCCGCCTTCGGCCTACGGCCTCAGGCTCCGCGACGACGGGCGCGGGACACTCCAACACCAGCATCAGGCAAGATCACACCAGCAGACCAACCGACGCGAGGTGGGGCCACTTCAAACCATCACGCCGGGGCCACTGCAAGCCATCACACCGAATCGCGCTGGCGAACGGCATCGGGGCCTCGATCGTCTACGTACTGGCGTTCTTTGTGATCCCCTCGCCCCCCGAGCTCGATCAGGAGACCGAGGCGCTCGTGGTGAACCTGGTCACGAGCGCGATCTACCTGCTGATCGCC
>DASROV010000266.1:0-5205 GCA_035646755.1 Trueperaceae bacterium
GGTTCGGGCGACGGGCGCGAGCGCGCAGTTCCCGGGCGGCAAGATCGGCGGCTACGTGCTCGTGTGCTGCCCCGACGGGCAACAGCAGGCGGTGAGCGCCGCGCTGGCGCCGCTCGAAGTGGTCCCGGTCCACCTAAGCAGCGCCGGCAGCCGCCAGGTCGTTCCCTAACGCGAGCCGTTTATCTAGCGCAAGCCGCCTATGAGGTCGTCGAGTCGCCGCTGCGTGGCGGCGCGTAGTTCCCTTAGCTCCGCCAACTCCACCTGTAGCTCGTCAAGCTCCCCCTCCTGCGCTTCCAGGTCGGCCACGTAGCGCCGGTAGAGCGAGGAGTCGCGATCGAGGCTGTCCATGTTCTGGCGGATGCGGCTCTGGTCCTCGTGGATGGCGGCGACCCTCGCCTCCCGCTCGGCGATGGCCGACGACTGGGCGGCCAGCTCGCGCTTGAGCTCGAGGGCGTCGGTGAGTACGCCGCGCGTGGCCTCGTCGAGCTCGAGGTTCTCGAGGTAGAAGGCGATGCGGCTGGAGTCGAGGTTGGTGATGGCCACGCTCTGCGACGTCACCCGCTCGAGCACCACGACCAGCTCGCACGACTCGGCGCCGGGCTCGCACTCCAGCTGCACGGGTACCTCGTCGGTCGGATGGGCGGGAGCGCCTTCGTCGCCGGCGGCGGCCCCAGCGTTGAGCAGCACCCCGAAGCGCCAGCTGGTGGGGGTGAGGAGGGGAGCCGGTGTCGGCGACACCACTTCGTACGGCGTCGAGCGCGGGACGTCGACCACCACCAGCCGCTCGGCTTCCGTCCGCGGCGTGAGGCGCACGACATGCTCCAGCCGTTGCCGCACCGACTGCTCGAGCAGGCCGTTGACGAGGCTGACCGCCACCACCTGCTCGGGGTGGCTCTGAGCCGTGAGGTCGACGGCTACCTCGAGGTCGACGGCGTAGCTGAGAAGCCGCGCGTCGCCCGGCACCAGGTCGGCCAGCAGGGCCGTGCCGGCGAAACCGTTGGCGTCGTAGATCGTCACCGTGCCGGCCGCGAGGTGCAGGCCGGTGTCGTTCTCGATGCGCACCGACGCCAGGGGGTTGGCCGCCAGGTTGCGCGGGTCGTAGAGGGAGAGCCTGCTGGCGGGGACGCTCTGTTGCACGATCGGGATCATCGCCGACTGGTGCCGGCCGACGGTGACGGGCTCGCTCACCCGGTAGGCGAACGTCGCACCGCTGCTGGAGCCGGTCGCCATCGCGTCGACTCCAGCGCTTGAGAGTCGTGGCGCCTCGCTCTCGGCGACGGCGTCGGCGAAGCCGGCCTGGGCGTTCGGGGCTGGCGAGGGCGCCGCCAGCGCTTCCCTGGCGGCCGCGCCGAGCACGCCCTCGTCGGCCTTGGGAGCAGGGCCGGCCGAGGCCCGCGGAGAGACGTGCGGGCGCTGCACGTACACCGGGTCGTAGAGCTCGGTGACGAACGAGATCGGTTGCCCGGCCACGAACGCGACGCTGACGTCGACGAGGTCGAGATCGGTGGGGTTGTCGAGGATGGCCCAGCCCTGCAGGTCGGCGCTGCCGTCGTCGCCCACCACCAGCCGGTAACTGCTCTTCCACACGGGCATCTCGCGCACGTAGCCGACTCGCACCCGCCGCTCGCCTTCGCCGCTGAAGGTAAGGCGCACGGCCGTCGATTCGCTGGCGCGGTGCGTGGCGATGGCCGCGAGGGCGGCTCTCAGTTCGGTCGCCAGCTCCTCGTCATCGAAGGCCACGTCGCTAACCTCGGCCAGGTCGAGACGCTTGAGACCGTCGCCGGTGGCCAGCGTGATGAAGGTGCGGGGCGCCTCGTCGGGCGCCTCCACGCGCTCTACGCTGACGATCACGCCGCTTACCGACTCGGCGGCGGTGAGTGTTACCGACTCGCCGCGGGCCTGAGCGAGGATCTGCGCCAGCGTCGGTGCGCCGGAGAGGTCGAGAGAGTAGCCGGCGAGGATGCGGCCGAGCGGGTCCCGCGAGTCGTAACGCACGGGCTCGATGCGTCCGCCGCCGAAGTCCTGGAGCACCAGGCTCTGCAGCATGTCGTCCATCTGGCCGGGCGGCACGCTGAGGTCGAGGACCTGGTCACCGCTGACCGTGCCCTCGTGCTCGAAGTAGCCGACGCCGTTGGTGAAGAGCACGACGCGCGTGACGGGTAGGTCTGCTGCTTGCATCTCTTCGCCTCCGCCCTCGACCTGCGCCATGCCGGCGCTTGCGGCGCTTAGAAGGAGTGCTACCGCGAGCCGCGCGATCCCGACCGCCGTGACGCGGTGCCTGCTTTCGCTTCGCATGAGCCGTGACATGGCGCGATGTTACGGCACCGCGCCAGGCAGGCGGTGGCCCCGTCCCTTCAGGCTTTGCTCACGCCCAAGAGCCCGTCGAGCAGGTCTTGCACCCAGTCGATCTCGTCCTGGTTGATGTCGTGGCCGAAGTTCGGGTAGATGCGCTCGACGACAGTGGCGCCCAAGCGGCGGTAGACGAGGCTGCTCTCGCGCACCCGCAGCTCCGGGATGTGAGGGTCGACGTCGCTGCAGCCGAAGAACGCGGGCGTGCCCGCCAGGGAACCGGGGTAGCGCGCCGGGTCGAGTTCGTCGCCGATGAGGCCACCTGAGAGGGCGACGACGCCGCCGTACGGGCCGGCGTTGCGCGCGGCGTACTCGCTGGCCAGGCAGGCCCCCTGGGAGAAGCCGAGCAGCACGACTTTCTCGCGCGGTACGCCCGCCGCGGTCACCTGCTCGAAGGCCTGGCCGACGGCGGCGAGAGCCGAGGTGAGCCACGGCTCGTTGAGGCCGACCGGGGCCATGAACGACTGCGGGTACCAGACGTTGTGGCGCGCCTCTGGCGCCACGAACGCCATGCCGGCGGCGCGGAAGACCCGCGCAAGGGCGAGGATGCCGGCGGCCGAGTCGCCGCGGCCGTGGATCATGATCATCGCCGCTTCGGCGTCGCCAAGTGGCGTGCCGGTGGCGGCGGCGATGCCGCCTGGGTGCAGTTCGCGTGGTTCGCGTTCGCCTTCTCGCATGAGCGAACTCTAGCCGAACTCGGTTGCGGTATAGACAGGCATGAGCCAGCGCAGCCGCCGTGCCCAGCAACACCGACGCCTGCAACTTACTTCGGCGGCGGCCTCAGCACTCGCCGAGCGCCTGGCTGAACTGCGCGTCGGCAGCGGCGTTCCCGCTCTCGCCTACAGCCTGTTCAACCGCGAAGAGGAGATCTTCTCCAGGCTCGACGGTGGACGCGACCGTGAGGCCGGTCTGCCAGTAGACGAGGACACGCTCTTCGGGGTGGCGTCGATAACGAAGTCGGTCACCTGCCTGGCCGTGCTGCAACTGGCCGCCGAGGGCGCACTTTCGCTCGACGACCCGATCACCCGCTACCTCTCGTTCGGGTTGTGGAACGCCGGCCAAGAGCCCACCGTCAGGCAGTTGATGAACCACTGCAGCGGCTTACCGCCGTTGCCGACGATGACCTGGTTGCGGGGCCCTACTCAGGCCGGCGACGCCATTACAGGCGGTGACGCGCGCGAGGTAAGAGAGATGGCGGCCGGCCGCGGGGGCCGGCCGCCCGACGTGAGCGGCTTCTCGGGCCTTATCGCTTACATCGACCGCGAGATCGAGCCCCTCGGCGCTCCCGGCGAACAGTTCAGCTACAGCAACGACGGCTACTGCCTGTTGGGCGCCGTGGTGAGCGAGGTCGCGGTGGTGCGCTTCGCGCGGTTCGTCGAGCGCCGGATACTCGCACCGCTCGGCATGAAGCGCTCGACGTTCTCGCTTGCCGAGGTGCTCGCCGACCGCAACCACGCCACGCTCTACGCCCGCGACGAGGAGGGCAAGGTGCGTCGATCCCCGGCCTGGGAGGACGCCGGTGTCATGCAGGGCGGCGGAGCGCTCAAGTCGACCTTGGCCGACCTGCGACGTTACGTGCGCTTCCTCATGGAGCCTGAGCGCGCACCCGAACTCGGGCTCGAAGCGGACGCGGTTCTCGCCATGAGCACCGGCACCGCGTGGTGTGGGGTCGACAACCGCTACGGCCTGGGGCTTCAAGAGACGACGGCGCCGTTCGGTGGCCGCCTCGTCGGCCACGGCGGCGGCCTCAAGGGCGTCTCGAGCCAGCTTGGCTGGCTGCCTGAGGAGGGGGTGGGCGTGGTGGTGCTCACCAACTTGGGTGGCCAGCCGGCGGGGTTGATGGCGCTCGCGGGCATCAATGCGCTCACCGGTGTCGAGGTGAGCACGCCGCTATATCGCCCGCGTGCTTACCGGCCCCGAACCGGCGAGATCGAGCCCTTGCTCGGGCTCTACAGGTCAGGCGAACCCTACGGGCGGGTGCGCCTCTACCGCGACGATGACGGCGACCTGCGCGCCGCGGTGGGCTCGCCGGTCGAGGACCTCCCCGCCGCGCTGGCCGGTCCCGACGAGCTCGCGGTTAGCGGACGTTGGCAGCAGCAGCCGATAAGCGTCTTGCGGCATGAGGACGGCTCCGTCCGCGGGCTGTTCCACGGGCTGCGGGTGCTGGAGCGTCAGGAGTAACGAGCCACGGTCCGCGGCCTCTCAGCCGTCCTTGGGAACGATGGCGATCTTGCCGTCTGACTGCAGGATCGCCCACTTGACCTCGCCGAGCGTCTCGACGCCGTTCTCCCGAGCGGACGCGAGGATCTCTTCGGCGGATACGCGCTCCTTGTTGAGGGTCTCACTGTAGACGGTGCCTTCGTGTACGAGCACGGTCGGCCGCGCGTGCACGGCGAACTCCAGGCGCCGGTTCATGTGCACGAGGAGGGAGGTGACGAGCACCAGCAGCATGACGGTGCTCACGGCCACGAGCCCGGTCGTCAGCGAGAAGTCGTCCCGCACGATGCTGGGGGCGACGATGTCGGGGATGAGCATGAGCATCACGAACTCGACCGGTGAGAGTTGGCCGAACTCCCGCTTCCCCAGTAGCCGCAGGGCCACGAGCACGAACACGTAGATGATGCCAACCCTCAGGACGGTCTCCACCGCAACCTCCTTCGCCCGGCCGACGGCGGCGACCCGCCGACAAGCTACGTCGTGCCGCTGGTCACGGCCAGACCATGGTCGCGAACTCCACCCCGCCGCTGTCGACGGCGTCGCCGGCAGCGTCGATGACGCTCCACGAGACGCTGCCGGTGTGCCGCCAGTAACGTTCTGCCTGCATCTCGGAGGCGATGCTGCGCGTCTCGCCTGGGG
>DASROV010000267.1:0-2393 GCA_035646755.1 Trueperaceae bacterium
GCGCTGCTGGCAGAGGTTCTCGTGGCCGCTGAGGCAGTAGCCGCACTCGCCACAGGTAAGCAGGGGATTGACGACCACGCGATCGCCTACCGCCACATCCGCGACATCCGCGACGGCAGCACCGATCTCCTCGACCACCCCACTGAACTCGTGCCCCATCACCAACGGCGGCACCCGCAAGGAGTTCTTGCCCAGGTACCCCGACAGCTCCGATCCGCAGATGCCGACCGCCTGGACTTTCAGCCGCACGTGGTCGGCGGGCAACCGCGGAAGGGCGGTTTCCCTTAGAGCCATCTCGCGCGGGCCTAACCAGACAAGGGCGTTCATCACGGGCCGCCTCAAGCCTGCACTGCGAAACGTGCCAGTTCGGCCTCGTCAAGCTCGACCCCAAGACCGGGCGCTTCCGGCACGGTGGCGACGCCGTCCTTCACCTGCACGGGGTTCTTCACCAGGCTCGTGTTGAGCGGGTTCGGACGCACGCAGTACTCGAGGAACAGCGCGTTGGGGATGGTCGCGATCAGGTGAAGCGAGGCCGCCGAGATGACGCCGGTGCTCCAGGCGTGCGGCACGCAGGGTTTACCCCTGGCATGCGCCAGCGCGGCGATGCGCTTGGCCTCGGTCAAACCGCCGCAACGGGTGACGTCCGGTTGGACGATGTCGACGCGGCCGCGCTCCAGCAGGTCCGAGAACTCGTAGCGCGTGGTGTTCTCTTCGCCCGCGGCGATGGGCACGTCGACGGCGCCAGCCAGGCGGGCGTAGCCATCGACGTCGTCCGGAAGCAGCGGTTCCTCGATCCAGAACGGCCGGTAACGCTCGATGCGCCTTGTCATCTTGATGGCGTGATCGGCGTTGCGCCAGCCGAAGCCGATGTCGAGCAGGATCTCGACTTGCTCACCGGCGCCGCGCCTGACCGCCGCGACGAGCTCCTCATCGAGGTCCTCGCTCTGCCCGAACGGGCCCCAGCCGAACTTCATGGCCTTGAAGCCACGCGCGGCCAACTCGCTGGCGTGTTCCTGAGCCTCCTCGGGCGTGTCTGGCATGAGAGTGCTGGCGTAGGCGGGGACGCTCTTGCGGCGAGCGCCGCCAAGTAGGCGGTAAACCGGCACGCCGAGCTTCTTTCCGAGGATGTCGTAGAGCGCGATGTCGAGCCCACTCAAGGCCATGATGGCGACGCCGCGGCGCCCGTAGAAGACCGAGCCCTGGTACATCTTGTCCCACAGCCGTTCGATGTCACGGGGGTCCTCGCCGATGAGGATCTCTCGTAGGCCCGAGGAGATGGCGTGCGACGGCGGCGCATCGATAACCGCTTTGACTACCGTTGGCGAGGCGTCGACCTCTCCGATGCCCACTATCCCCTCGTCGGTGTGCACGCGCACGATCAGCGCGTCCTGGGTGCTGTCTGCCGCCCCGACATCGATATGGGGCATGCGCAGCACTAGGGCCTCGACGTCCGTTATCCGCATTCGTTTTACCTAGCCTTTCCTTGGATCGAGCGTGTCGCGTAGACCGTCTCCGAGCAGGTTGACTCCGAGCACGGTCAGGAGGATGAACAGTCCGGGGAAGATGGAGATCCAGGGGGCAAGGCGCATGTAGTCGCGCCCCTCGCTGAGGATGTTGCCCCATGAGGGTTCCGGTGGCGGGGTGCCGAGGCCGAGGAAGCTGAGCGCCGCCTCGGCGAGGATCATCTCGGAGAAGTAGACGCTGGCCTGGATGACGAGAGGTGAGACGATGCTTGGCCCGATGTGGCGCCAAGCGACCCGTAGCCGGTGCGCGCCGAGCGATCTGGCGGCGTGCACGAAGTCAAGGCTCTTGATCTGTAAGACGGCGGCTCTCGCCAGGCGAGCGAAGCGCGGGGTGTATACGATCCACAGCGCCAGGGTGATGCTGGTCTCGCCGGTCCCCAGAGCCGCCGAGATACCGATCGCCAACAGCAGTCCGGGGAAGGCCAGCAGTACGTCGGTTATACGCATCAGGAGCGTGTCGACAGCGCCGCCCGCGAGACCGGCGATGACGCCGATGACGGTTCCGCAAGATAGGGCGAGCGCGCTGGCGATGATAGCGACGCGGAGGCTTATGCGTGAGCCGTATAGGACGCGGCTGAAGATGTCACGGCCGTACACGTCGGTGCCGAAGAAGTGCTCGGCAGAGGGGCCGAGCAGGCGATCGGGGATCGCCAGTTCCATCGGCTCGTGGGTGGCCAGCCACGGCGCCAAGATGGCTGAGCAGACCGCCGCAAGCAGCAGGATAAGGCCGGCGACCGACAGCGGGTTCGTGGTGAACTTGCGTAGCGCCGCCACCTACGAGTACCTGACCCGCGGATCGAGGAGCATGTACGAGAGGTCGGTAAGCAGGTTGATGAACGTGTAGAGGACTGCGACGTAGAGCACAGCGGC
>DASROV010000268.1:0-8607 GCA_035646755.1 Trueperaceae bacterium
GGAGCCATGACGAGCTCCAGGCGGTGGCCGCCACCCTCAACAACCGACCACGCAAGAAGCTCGGCTGGAGGACACCCGCCGAAGCCCTCGAAGAACAGCTAGAATCCCCGCAAGCCGAGAGCGTTGCGACCACCAGTTGAATTCACCCTGCGCCTGTGGGTCGATCCCCACGGGGGCGAGGAATAGCAACCAACCGAGCTTGCAGAAGAAGAAGGCGCTTGCTCCAGCGACGATCGTCATGACGACCAAAGTCAAGGTCTTGCGTCCGAACGCCAACACGGCCTCCAGAGCGAGTAGCACCACACCCATCAGCGGATAGGCGACCATGTCGAACGTCGTCGCCTGACCGCTTGGACCTTCCAGCGCCCAGCCGATGAAGAAGGCCAGCGCCCCAAAGGGGATGAAGGCCAACAGCGTCTTGCGCCACTCCTCCGCGTAGCGAGTGCCGGACGACCGCGGGTCGATCGGCTGGGCGGGACGGGGCGCCGAAATCACGACCTGACGTTAGACGAAGCCCCCTAACGGGAACCTTACGAGCCCGTCGAAGCCGCTCCACCGCATCGCGCATTCATGGCAGGCAGACCTGCCACTAACTCGCACGGCACTACCTGAGACGAGAACCATGAAAGCTGCATCCTCTTCCACCGCGAGCCCGAGCCCGAGACTGGGGGGCTGCGAGTCGGTCGGGGCCTCAGGCAGAGACCGCGCTGAGCACCCGGGTCGCCGGACTCAACTAGCCACGACCTCGATGACATAGTGTTACTCGCACACGACCTCGCTCAGTTCCACGATGAGCGCGCTCAACTCAGCAGCGCTGGCGCCGGTGGCGAAGTGTGAGCGCAGCAGTGCGCCGTCGCCGTGAACGTGGGCTCCGGCTTCGCTGAGTTGGGCGCAGGCTTCTTCGAGCAGCCCTTGGGGGTAAAGGGCGCCAGCGTCCGAAAGCATGTTCCTCAACGCGTGTAGCCGCTTGGACCCAGACCGCTCGTTCGGACCGCTGCCGACTAGACCGCCTTCGGTAACGAACGCGTCGAACGCCGCGAGAAGGCCGTCGAAGGTAGGCGTGGCGAGGTCGGCTGTGGTGCCGAAGAGCGCGAAGGCCAGGTCGTAAGGCTCGAGGTAGGTAAGCGGGCTGAACGCTCCCTCGGAGCCGACCACGGCGACCTTGCCAATGGCGGCTGTGCGGAGGTAGACGCCGTAGGCTTCGAACCCTACCCAGTAGGTGCCGGCCTCAAGCGCTACCGGTTCGGCCAGCGCAACGACCTGCAGCCCGTCGCGAGCGACGACCTCGGCGGCCTGGAAGGTGCTGCGGGCGACCAGCGCGCCGGGGACGGCGGTAGTGCCCGGGTCGCTGGCGAAGAAGGCGACGGACTGCGTCGAGCCCGTGTGGAACTGGGCCGGATTGACGATGCCGACCTCGTCGATCACCCACGCCTCGCCGGCCGGCACAACGAAATCGTCGGCGAAGTAGCTGCCCGGGAAGGCGAGCTGGTCGAACACGCGGTTGTCGGTCTGGTCGTGAAGGGCGGCTATTACCGCCTGCGACTGCAAGAGCTCGCTCTGCTTAGCGGGGACCACAGGCTGCGAACAGGCTGCGAGCAAGACGAGTAGGAGCGGAAGAAGCAGGAAGCGGAGGTGACGGAACATAGCGATCTCCTCAAGACGTGGGGGAAGACGAGGGGGAAGACGTGAGACGACGTGAATAGATCCGCGGGTCACCTTGCCTATCTGCCGCTGGCGGCGTGAGATGTGCTTCTGGCTCATGATGCGGGGCCGCTGTTTGCGCCGCACATACAATTCTCCACATCGGCGCTGCGGTACGTTCCGTCACAGCGCTGTAGGACTGTGGGAAGCCTCTCGCGGCGAACGTCATTTACGCCGTGCCGCGGCGCCTCGCGAAGCCTTTTCTCACCGTACGTGGTATCTGGTTACACTTCGCTGGTGCTACAACCGGATCTCAGGCTAGGGGATCCGCCCGAGGCTGTCGCGATGCTCGTTCACCCACTCGAGCGGGTGCGGACGTATATCGGTGCCGCGCTCGAAGCGGCCGGCTGGCGCGTGATATGCGTCGCCAGCAGTGCCGAGGCCATGGTCCGGGCGCGCGACGCCCACCCGTCGGTGGCGGTAATCGCCGCGGGAATCGAATGTCTTGACGACGGCAGGCATCCCGCAGTCGCCTTGCGCCATACGCCCGACACCGGACCGCGGCCGCGCATCGTGCTGGTAGCGAGCGCCCACGACGAGAGGGTGGCTGCGCTCGCGAAGGCGGCCGGTGGCGCCCAGGTGATCCTCGAGGACCGCCCAATTGCCGAGCCTGAGCCGACGCGGACCCTGTGGGTGATCGACGACAACACGGCCACTCGGCGGGACACTCAGGGTGATAAACGACGCCGCCGTCGTGCAGGGTTCGGTCAAGGCTCCCAGGGTGCCGCGCAACTTCTTGGCACGTTGGCAGGGCCTCGAGTACATGCGCGCCTTCCTGGCCGCACGTCCGGCGTTTCGGGGACCGCGTGCGCTTCCTCAACGCCGTCGCAACGGAGAACGTCGGTTACCGCCAGTGGCTGGTTTGGGTACGTTTCGTCGCGACCTTCACCGTCAGGAAGCAGCGAGGGCAGTGGGGCGTGATGGTCCGACGAAAGATCGGTTGACATCGCCTGGCGATTGCGCCGGGCCAAAGCTACTTTGGCGATCTAGCCGCGGTTCAGCCGGCGACGACCTCAGTAACGTAGGCCGGCAGGTTAACGGGCGGCAACCGCAGCGCCTCGAACAGATCGGCGGGCAGGCTAAGGTCGCCGACGAACAGACGGCCGACGTGCCCACCCGGCTTCACGCCATGTTTCGGCAGCGCCACGCTTAACGTCATGGTCGCGTCGACCACGTCACCTGGGGTGGTGCCGTCGTCGACGTTGAGGCCGGTGGGCGTGTCGAGCGAGATCACGCAGCAGCCCTGTTGGGCGTGGTTGAGCACCGTGATCACGTCGAGCGTGCGGCCGCGAGGCGGTCCTTCGAGGTTGGTGCCTATGGCGGCGTCGATTATGCAGGCGAACTTCATCTTCGGAAGGCTGTTGCGCACCTTGACCTTGTCGAAGTGGCGTAGGTGCTCGAGTTGCTCCTTGGGCGTGCCTGAGTAGTTCTCGGCCTCGTGGGTCGGCACTACCCATACCCGCTTGCCTCTGGCAGCCAGCAGCCTGGCGGCGGCAAGTCCGCCGCTGCCGTTGTTCCCGCGACCGGCTACTACCAGTACTGGGCCCTCGGCCTCGACGGAGTCGACAAGGCTAACTAGATTGCGGGCGGTATGTTCGACCAGAACACGGTTGTCAAGGCCGTACTTGCCCGTTGCCAACATGATTAGTTGCTGCATCTGGCTTGCGCTTATCGCAGGCAGGTCGTCCCACTTGACCACCGGGAAACTCATCTGCACCCTCTCATTAACGTCAACCACACGTCAACCACATGGTACTCAACCGACGAACTCGACGCCGTCGGCCGTTGAATAGACGTTCTGCACGTCGTCGAGCTCTTCGAGGCTGTCCATAAGGTTGAGGACCTTGCGCACGTCGTCCTCGTCGATGGGCGTCTGCGTCTGCGGTACACGGGTCAACTGCGCCATCGCCGGCTCGACCCCGCGCGCCTGGAACCCCTCGACCAGCTCGTAGAGCGCGGTCGGCTCGGTGTAGACGGTGAGGACACCGTCCTCCATCTCGATGTCATCGGCACCGAGGTCGATGGCCAACTCCTCGAGGCCGTCGCTCGGATCCTCGACGACGATAAGGCCCTTGGTGTCGAACTGCCACGCCGTCGAGCCCGAGAGGTTGCCGCCGTGTTTGCTGAACGCGTGCCTCACCTCGGCGACGGTGCGGTTCTTGTTGTCCGTAAGAGCTTCGACCAGCATCGCGACGCCGGCGGGGCCGTAGCCTTCGTACAGCACCTCTTCGAAGTTCCCGCCGTCGGCGCCGCCCACGGCACGCTCGATGGCCCTGTCGATGTTGTCGACGGGCACGTTGTCGGACTTGGCGGCCGCCAGGGCGTTCTTCAGCGGCAGGTTCGCGCTAGCATCGCCAGAGCCGCCAGCACGCACCGCCGACTGGATGGCGCGGATGTGTTTGCTGATGACCTTGCCGCGTTGACGGTCGTTGACCGCCTTCTTGCGCTTGATCTGCGACCACTTGTTGTGTCCTGCCAAGGGTTCTTCCTTCCGTCAGCGGCGCTTGCGCGCCGCGGAACGCTGCCTCATTCTACCTCACCACCGCGAATCTCGGCCGACCGCTGCGCAGCGTCGCCGCCGAGCGGATGCCCGGCGGCGACGGTTACTACTCGAATGGGGGGGCCAGCGGACGGGCGTCAGCGGATAGTAAGGTTGGTCTCCACGACGTCGCGAACCGGGAAGTCCTTGATCTCGACGTTTATTGCTGAGGACCAGGCGCCGTCTCCGCTGCGACCGCGGTAGACGACGTCGCCCGAGGTGCGACCCGAGGTGAACGAAGCCCGCACGCGGTGGAAGCCTCGCGGCGGCGCGGCGTTGTAGGTAACGCGCTGCTCGGCGGTGGGCAGGATGGTGGTGCCACCGTGAACCTGGATGTTGCGCGAGAGCACGTAGACCCGGCCGTCGGGGTCGATAGCGGTGAGCGTGACGAAGCCCGGCTCGCTGGTGCGGATGAGGAACTCGATCTGCTCCCCAACCTGGTAGACGGCGCCGACCCCTCGCGTGGGCCGGAACTCGCTGATGACGGTGTTGAGCTGTACGTCGATGCTGGCACTTGGCCTGATGGTCACGGTGCAAGCGGATACCAGCAACGCGAGGGCCGCTAGCAGCGACAACACGGATAGACGTTTGAAGTTCACGACGAGCCTCCTTGCTTGGTCAAGTGTAGCAGCGGGTCACTGCCGTGAGGTCCGAGGTGCCGGCGACGACGTTAACGCAACCTTCAAGGAACCTCTTGGCCTTGCTCCTGCTCGCGGTCATAGGTGGTGAGGATGTAGGGGAAGTCGGTCTGATGGTAGCGACCGCGCTCGTCGTACCAGAAGATGTAAGCGCCCTGCGCCTCGCCGCCGGCGCCGCCCTCGGAAGCGGTACCCGAACGCGTGACCTTGCCGTCGACTATCCCTTCGAAGATGGTGTCGCCTGTGTAGGAGTAGATCGTGATGTACATCCGCGACGCGGTGTAGTCCTGGATGCTCCTGCGGATACGGTTCTGGGTCTCGTTGCGGCAGCCGGCCAAGACCAGCACCAGCAGCAAGATCAGTACCAGGCCGATGGTCTTCTTCACGCGATATCCTCTCACGCGGTTCCTCCGTTCGCTGGCGGGGCGCCAGGCGTTACCTCTGGCCGCATATTAGCCGCCATCGTAGCCGCCGCACGGTCGATGGCGCTCGCGACGCCGGGCCGCCGACGTTCGGCGCCAGGCTTTAGTCTCCAGCGCTCAGGTAATGTATCATCACGACGTGAATGCAGGCGTGCGTGACCCTTATGAGGTCCTGGGTGTAGCCCGTGACGCGGACGCCGACACCATCAAGTCAGCCTACCGACGTCAGGCGATGAAGCACCATCCCGATCGCAACCCGGGCGACAAGACGGCCGAGGATACATTCAAGCGGCTGTCAGAGGCCTACGCGCTGCTTAGAGACCCGCAGGCGCGGCAGCACTACGACCGCTACGGGCGCTCCGACCCGCGCAGCTACCGCGCCCCCGACCCCTCCACCGTCGACTGGCAGACCATCTTCAGGGAGGCCGATATCCCCATCAACTGGGGGCAGACAGGGGAGATGCCACGCACCGGCAACGCCGTTTTCGACGTGCTTTTCGGTGTCATGACGGGCATGCTTCGCAACTCCGGGCTGCTCCCAGGCGAGACCCGCGAGGTAGTGCTCGAGCTCTCGCTCGGCGAGGCGGTTAACGGCACCAGCAAGCGCGTGAGGGTTCCAGGGCCGAGTGTGTGCGCGGTGTGTCGTGGCACCGGCCGGGCGAACCTTGATACCGGCAGCGCCGGAGCGGCCGGAGCGGCCGTCACCGGCCCGCAGGTCGGGCCGTTCGACGACAGCGCCTCCGCCACGTCCTGTCCGGCGTGCGGCGGCAGAGGGGTGCGACGCGGCAGCGCCTTCGTCGACGTGAACGTTCCCGCCGGGTCGAAGAACAACACCAAGCTGAGGCTGAAGGGGCTCGGTGGGCCGGGGCGGCCGCCGGGCGACCTCATGGTCGACGTCGAACTCAAGCTACCCGAAGGCGCCGAGGTGCGCGGCCGCGACGTGCACGACGGGTTGACGATCACCCCGATGGTCGCGCGCAGTGGCGGCGAGGTCGTCTACCAGGGCTTGAAGGTGAAGGTGCCCGCCGGCGTCAGGTCAGGGGGCACGCTGCGGCTGCCAGGCCAAGGCCTGGCCGGTGGCAACCTGCTGTTGCGAGTAGAGGTCGACCTGCTCGGCGGTATCGGCAGGTCCGTAGGCACGACCGTAGGCAGGTTTTTACGTAAGCTGACTGACGGAGGCCCTGGTTGACGGACGATAGCGACAAGCAGCAGCGAGCCACGCCAGAGCGCGCGGCCAAGCGCGAGGGCGCCGGCATCGATCAGGACAAGCCCCTCTACGTCATCAGTGTGGCGGCCGAGCTGGTCGACATGCATCCCCAGACCCTGCGCCTCTACGAACGCAAGGGCCTCATCGAACCGAGCCGTAGCTCCGGCAAGACCCGGCTCTACTCGCAGCGCAACATCGAGCAGTTGCGCGAGATCCGGCGCCTAACGCAGGAGCTGGGCGTCAACCTGGCCGGCGTCGAGGAGATAATCCGGCTGCGACAGCGGCTCGACCAGCTACAGAACAGCATGGAGTCGCGCATCTCGCAGCTCCAGTACCAGCTTGGCGACCACATGGACCGCATGCGCCAGCACGTACTGCCGTCGAGCGACCCGCGCGACGAGGCCGAAGGGACCGAAGAGGACGACCTCTAAGGTTATCTTGCGGTGTGCGAATCGTCTCCCTGACGCTGCAGGGCTTCAAGAGCTTCGGTGACCGCGCGACCATCGAGTTCGCCGACGGCGTCACGGCCATCGTCGGCCCGAACGGGTCGGGCAAGTCGAACATCATCGATGCCCTGAGATGGACGACCGGCGGTGGCCGGGCCAGCTCCTTCCGCGCCGATGACAAGACCGACCTCATCTTCCACGGGGCGACCGGCAAACGCCGCGTCGGCCTAGCTGAGGTCGAGATCGAGCTCAAAGACGGCAACCGCAGCCTCAAGCTGGCTCGCACGCTCGACCGCGAGGGCACCACGCGGCTGCGCCTCAACGGCCGCGCGGCGCGCTTCCTCGACGTCGAGGAGGCACTTGCCGGGTCTGGCCTCGGCCGTGCCGGCCTGGCAGTTATCGGCCAGGGTGAGGTAAGCGAGGTCCTCATGGCCGACCCGGCCAGGCTGCTCGACTACGTCTCCGAAGCGGCGGGCGCCGCGCGCTTGTCGACGCGTCGCGATCAGGCCCAGGGCCGGCTCGACACCGCCGGCTCGCATCTTGATCGCCTGCAAGACCTGCTGCGCGACTTGCAAGCGCGCTGTGACGCCCTCGCCACCGAAGCCCGCGACGCCAAGCGGCACGCCGAACTGAGCACGCAGGCGCTGCATCTGCGCTTCACCGCGGCCAGCGCCAGGCAGGAGTCGCTGCTGCAGGAGATCGCGCAGCTAAACGAGAACCGCGCACGCCTCGAGACGCGTCTGGCCGAGGGACGCAGCGCGATGGCCCACACTCGCACCTTGCTGGAAGCGGCCCGCGGCGCCCACGACAGGTCGCAGGACAAGCTGAGAGCCGCTGCCGCCGACCTCGAAGCCCGGCGCGGTGACGTACGTCTGGCCGAGGAGCGCCTAGCCAACTCGCACGCGCGCCTGGCCGCGCTCAAGCGGCAGGCTGAGGCCAATGCGACCGAGACGGCAAGGTTGGAGGCGACCGACGCACCGAGCGAGCCAGACCGGTCGGTCTTGCAGGGTCGGGAGCGGGTCGCCAGCCAGCACGAGGAGCTGAAGGTCGCCACCGCGGCCTTGGAGCGCGCCCGTGAAGAGTTGCGCAAGGCGAGCGGTGAACTCGAAGCGAAGCGCCAACGAGCGGGCGCCTTCGAGCGCGCCGTGGCGACGTACGAGTCACGGTTGGCCTCGCTGCGGGAACAGCGGGCCGCGTTGCAACAGCGCCTCGAGCAGGCGACGGCGGCCGAGCCCGCCGCCGACCTCGCGGTCCTCGAGCAGGCGGACGAGAAGGCGCGGGCGGCGCGCAGCGAAGCATCGATCGCCCTTGAGCGCCGGCGCCAGGAGCTCGCCGAGGTCCACTCCCGTCAGGCGCTTGCGGCCGCCGAGGCGATGTCGTCCACGCGCGCTGCCGAGCGTTTGCGCGCCGCGCACGAGGCCCGCCGTGGTTACACCCAGGGCCCGCGGGCGGCGCTGTCGTCAGGCCTCGCGGGCGTCGTCGGTTCGGTCGCCGACCTCGTGCGCGTCGCCCCCGAGTACCAGCAGGCACTCTCAGCCGCCCTCGGTCGCCGCGCCGAGTACGTGGTCGTCGACACGGCCGAGACCGCCGAGCGGATCCTTGCTCACGTCAAGGAGAGCGGCGGCTACGTCACGGTGCTGCCGCTCGACTTGCT
>DASROV010000269.1:0-7225 GCA_035646755.1 Trueperaceae bacterium
GTCTTCGGCCAACGACGAGACCTCCGCCAGCGACTCGAGCACGGCCTCAGCGGCAGTCGCCAAGCGCGGCTCGCGGGCCGCTGGCGCGAGGCCCTGACCCTCCCCAGCCAAGCCGAGGCGTGGGTCGAAGCGGGTCTCGAAGTAGGCCATCAGGGCTCTGGCCACCGCGGGGTGCGCCAGTAGCGTGTTGCTGACGAACGCGCGACTGGTTACCAGGTTCAGTTGCGAGTAGTACATCTGGTAGGCGCGCAAAAGCGCTACCTGGCGCACGCTCAAGCCGGCCCTTAGCACCAGGCGGTTGAGGACGTCGTTCTCGACCGTGCCGGTCACCAGCCCGCCGAGTGCCTCGAGCAGGCGTGCCTTCTCGGTCTTGATGTCGAGTTGTTGGCCGTCCTGGGTCTGCACCCGGTAGACGTCAACGGCACGCGTCATCCCGTCGACCTCGACGTTGTAAGGGTTCTGGTCGAGCACCCGCAGGCCGAGGTTCTCCAGTAGTGGCAAGACGTCAGAGAGCGCGCGACCGTGCTCGCGGCCCTCCCCGGCCGGGTAGAAGATCAGCGCCGAGGCCGCGCCCCGTTCGTTCACCGGGTTGAGGAGGTCGAAGCCGGTCTCGCCTGGCGCCAGCGCCTCGAGGTTGTCGATGTCGCGGACCGCCTGCCCCGCTGACACCTCGGCCTCGTAGCCCTCGTCGAAAGCCTCCAGGTAGCGCCTTGCCAACGCCCGCCCCGCCACCTCGCCGTGGCAGTCGATGAGCCTGTCGCGAAGCTCTTCGCGCCAGCTACGAGCCAGGTCGGCGACGGTGCGCTCGAGCTCCTTTACGTCGACCTGGCTGAGGTCGATGTCGGTGACGAAGTAGAAGTGGAACCTGGCGTGGCTCTGATCCTCACCGAGCGCCAGCCGGTAGTCGACGTGGGTGGCCTCGAGCCGCTCCTGCAGGAACTTCTGGATGGCGCGCCGCACCTCGCCGGTGAAGCTCTCGCGCGGCATCATCACCATCGCGCCGATGCCGCGCTTGAGCGGATCGGGGCGAAGCCGCAGCCGGGCGCCGCGCTCCTGTTCGATGCTGAGGATGGTGCGGATGTCTTGCTGCAGCTGCTCGGCATCGGTGCCGAAAAGGTCTTCACGCGGCATTGAATTGAACGCGGAGACTATCGCCTTGTAGTCGTGGCTGCCTGGCAGCGCGTCGTCGGCTTCCAGCACCTGCCGCAACTTCCGGCGCAGGATCGGGATCTCGTCGACCGGCGTCGATTGCGCCGCCGAGGTGAACAGGCCGATGAAACGCTGCTCGCCCGCCACGTCGCCGGCCTCGTCGAGCTGCTTGATGCCTACGTACTCCATGCGCCTCACGCGGTGCACGGTGGCCTCGGCGTTGGTCTTGGTGACGATGAGCACGCGGCCGCCCGTAACTCGTTCGCGCAGCTGCGCCGACATCTCGCTCAACGGCACCGGCTCCTGGTAGCGGCTGCCCTCGATGCCCCGCAAGATGCCCAGACCGCTGTCAGGAACTACCTGCAAGTGGGTCTGGCCGGCTAGCTCAAGCAGTTGATACTCGCGGTAGCCGAGGTAGACGAAGTTGTCCTCATCGAGCCACTCGATGAAGGCCGCGTACTCCTCGATCTCCTCGGCGAAGCCGCCGGCTGCCTGGTCGGCGTTGATCTTCTCGCCGGGACGCGGGTCCGATGCGGCAAGTTGATGGAGCCTGCCGGCTACCGCCTCGGCCTTCGCGCGCATGGCGCGGTAGTCGGCGGTGGCGAGGATGACGTCGCCAAGTACCCGGGTCAACCGCCGCTCAAGACGCTCGAGGCGCTCGTCGGGCAGGCGCTCGACGAAGAACATCTCGAACGCTTCGCTGCGGTTCGGTCCTTGCCCATCGACGTCGAGCAGCTCGCCCGCGGGCCCGCGCCTGATGTCGACTATCGGATGCAGCTGGAAGGCAAGATCGAGCTTCTGCCGCGCCAACTCGGCCTGCACCGAGTCGACGATGAACGGGCGATCCTCCATCACCAGCCGCACGACCGTGTAGGGCGCCTCGAAGCCGTCGGCGGCGAAGGTGGGGTTGAAGACCTCGACCTTCATGGGCGCGGTGCCGAACTCGCCCATGAACTCGAAGTCGTCGACCGCCATCGCGTATAGCGCTTCGCTGTCGAACTGCTCGAAGAAGCTGTCGTCCGCCTTGGTCAGCAGCGCCTGTACGAAGCGGTCGAGTTGCTTGGCGTCGTCCGCCGCCGCGTCCCGCTCGATGTGCCTGCGCACGAGTTCAACCGTTGCCGTCATCTTCTCAACGCTCCATGGCCGTCATGGCCGCCTTGAAGCCGCCGAAGCGGCGACAAGAGTCTTTTCGGCCACCATAACGCCGGCAATCACAGCTGGATGTGAAGCCGGCGCTACCGGGGAGACAAGGGCGGCGTGGCAAAGGCTATACTCGCGCGTGATGATGTTCCTGCTGGCGGCCGCGTTGGTCGCCGTGGACCAGTTGAGTAAGGTTTGGGTCACCCGCAACCTCCCGCTAGACGGCATCGAGATCCCGCTCGTCCCCGGCCTCGCCATCCTGCACACCCGGAACAACGGGGCGGCTTTCGGCATGCTGCGGGACCTCGAGTTCCAGGTCGGATCCCTTACCGTAAACGGCACGTTCATGCTCGGCGTGCTCTCAGCTGTCGTCGCGATCGCACTAAGCGTCTACATGTGGCGCAACCGCCGCCGCCTCACCGGCCTTGCCAACACCGCGCTCGCGCTCGTCCTGGCCGGCGCCGCCGGCAACATGGTCGACCGCCTACGGCTCGGTTACGTCGTCGACTTCATCTACGTGCGCAGCGGCAGCTTCGACTTCCCCGTCTTCAACGTCGCCGACAGCTGCGTGGTCATCGGTGCTGGGCTGCTCATCGTCGGCAGCCTGGTCGGCGGCGAGGGCGACGGTCGCTCACCGGTGGCGACCGTGCCGGCACCGAGGCGCCGACCCGCGCCACTCGAGGATTACCCCGACCTGCCGCCGTTCGGCGGGACCCCCGACCATGGCGACCAGCGGTCAGGCGGCGTAAGCGCGCCGCGCTGAACCTCAACGCCGAGCCAACACGAACCGTTGGCGGCCGAGCAGATCGAACTCTAGCCTGACGTCGCGCCAGCCGACGAGCCGTTCGGCGAAGGACGTCGCGTTGCGCTCGTCGAGCTCGAGAGCGAAGAGAGCGCCAGTCATCAGCACTCGGTTCGCCTGCCGGCGTAGCCTCTCGGCCACCTCGAGCCCATCGATCCCGCCGAACAGCGCGGTCGGCGGATCGCGCTTCACCTCGATGGGCAGCGTGGGCCCGTCGTCGTCGCGCAGGTAAGGAAGGTTGGCGACGAGCGCGTCAGCGCGCGCGGCCACCGCAGCGATCTCGGCGTCGGCCAGCAGATCCGAGCGCCGGAACTTGACGTCGAGCCCGAGCCGCTTGGCGTTCTCGATGGCGACCGGCAAAGCCTCGGCAGAGAGGTCGCTTGCCCACACCTCGAGGTCCGGCCGCTCGGCCTTGAGAGCCAAGGCGATCGCGCCGCTGCCGGTGCCGACGTCGAGGACGGCGGCGGCGCGCCTGTCGGTAAGCTCGGTGAGCACCAACTCGACAAGGCGCTCGGTCTCCGGACGAGGCACGAGCACCGCTGGCGAGACAGCAAGGTCGAGGCCGTAGAACGGTGCGGTGCCGGTGATGTGCTGGAGTGGCTCGTGAAGCAGGCGCCGGTGAAGCATGGCCGCGAGGTTGCTTCGTTCGTCGTCGCCGAGCGCGCGCTCATGCCTCAGCAGCTGTTCGCTGCGGCTCAGGCCCGTCGCGGCTTCGATGAGGGCGAAGGCCTCGGCCTCCGCACTGGCGACGCCGGCGCGCTGCAGGCGCCGAAGGCAAAGCTGTCTGGCATCGCCGACCGTGAACGGTGGAGCAACGGAGCCGGGGATCACCTCAGGCCGGCTTTACCACGACCCTGCGTTCGGCGCCCTCGCCGCTCGATTCGGTGATGACGTCGGGCTCATCGGCCAGCGCCATATGGACAACGCGGCGCTCGGCCGCTGACATCGGGTCGAGCTCGACGGCGTGCCCGGCCTTGCGCACGCGCGCGGCGGCGTTTAGCGCTGTCTCGCGCAGGCGCGCATCACGCCTGCGCTTGTAGCCGCCGACGTCGATGTTAACGCGCACACCGGCGCTCTCATCACGGTTGACGACGGCGTTGGTGAGGTACTCCAGAGCCGCGAGCGTGCGACCGGCACGGCCGATGATCTTGCCGGGATCGCCGCCGTACACCTCGATGAAGATCTCGTCGTCGGTGGCTTGGTCGACCTCGACGGCGTATGCCGGGTCGATGTTGAGGAGAAGGTTGACCAAGAACGTCTCGGCTCGCTGCTCGGGATCGCCCTGGACGGCCCCACCGAGGTCGTAGGCCCCGACGTCGAACGCCTCGGGCTCCTCCTCGCTAACTTGGAAGTTCTCGGAGACTACCTGGTCCTCTTCCTCACCGACGTTGATACCTATGCCTTCGAGGTACTTGTCGAGATCGTTGTCGCTCACCTAGCGAGCCTCATTTCCCACGCTTCCCGGCCAATGCCGGTGTTGCCCTCACCGGGGCGGGCTGGCCGCGGCTGATAAGCCAGTACTGGAACACCTGTACGAGCATCGATACAACATAGTAGACGAGCACGCCAGACGGGAAGTTGACTATCACGAAGACGAACACCACGTTGATGATCATCGACTGGCGCAACATCTGCGGGTTGCCGCGGGCCGAGAAGTACGAGGTCGCGACCATGACGGCCACGTAGAGGATCGGCAGGATGTAGTAGGGGTCGGACTGGCCGAGGTCCGGAAGCCACAGGAACCCTTCGGCGAACTCGAAGTTGACGAACACGCGCCACAAGATGATGAAGAGCGGCATCTGCAGCAGGATCGGCAGGCACCCGCCGGCCGGGTTGACGCCGGCCTCGCGGTAGAGCTTCATCGTCTCCTGCGTGAGCTTCTCGCGGTCGTCCTTGTGCTTGCGCTGCAGCTCCTTGATCTTGGGCTGCAGCTGCTGCATGCCGAACATCGACCTGGTCTGCGTGCTGATCAGCGGCCACACGACCACCCTGAACAGCAGCGTGAGCACGATTATCGACAGGCCCCACGACGGCACGTACTGGTGGATGAACTGCAGCAGCTGGACGATGAGCAGCGACAGCCGGCCGAGGATGTTCGGCCGGAACAGGCCGGGAAGCTCGAGGTAGCCCTCCTGCGTGTAGCGCACCAACTCGTTGCGGCCGGCGTAGAGGTCGACCGCGATCGTGGCCTGCTCTTCGCCTGCGGCCAGCGTCGTCTGTAGGGAGATCAAGTTGGGCCGCAGGTAGGCGGCAGCCAGCTCGTCGCCGGTCTCGCTTGGCAGCATGACAAGCGCCTCGTCACGGTTGTTGTCGTTCTTCTGCAGGGCCGCGTAGGTCGGGTTCTCGAAGACGCGTTCGCCCGGGTTGAGCGCGAACGTCTGGTCGTGGCCGATCTTGACGACGGGGTTGGCGGTCCTCGCGATGCCGGGCACCACGAACTGCAGTAGCACGTCCTGGTTCACGCCCTCGGGCGCCGTTACCGTCACCGTCTGCTCGGTGGTCTCGCTCACGTTGCTTACGAGCACCGTCCGCTCGACCTGGTAGTCGCCGGCGAGGTACTCGAAGGTGCCCTTGAAGATGAACTCGTCCTGCTGCACCCAGGTTCCGCTGGCGTTAGTCGGCGGCAGGTACTCGCCGTCGATCAACAGCGCGCCGGCCGGCACCGTGGCGTCCATGGGGACGAGGTTGTTGCGCGCGTTCAGGGAGTAGTCGTTGAGCGTCTGGCCGCGCTGCACCTTGACGAACGCCGCCGCCATCTCGCCGGCGGGTGTGAAGAAGAAGTCAGCCCCCTTCGTCGGGATGAGGGTGAGCTCGTCGTCCTGATAACGGCATAGGAACGGAGCGGGCTCACTTTCGCAGTTCGCGAGGGCTTCATCGAGCGAGCGGAACTGGCTGGTGGGGAACGCTGACGCCTCGAACACGACGCGGGCGCCGGCTACCGAGGCCAGGCTCAAGAGGAGCGCGGCGAAGAGGGCTAGCGTGGCGCGTGCAAGCTTCAAGTGGCCTCCGAGGAGACGTCGCCGTTGATGCGCTTCGAGCGACGCGGCGGTACGGGGTCGTAACCGCCCTTGTTGAACGGGTTGCAGCGCAGCACGCGCCAGATGGCCAGCGGGACGCCGACCAGCACGCCCCTTGTCTCTACCGCCTGGAGCGCGTACTCACTGCAGGTGGGGTGGAATCGGCAGCTCGGCGTGGGCTTCAGCGGCGACAGGTAACGCCGGTAGAGCCTTATGGGGGCTAGGACCATGGTCCTTATCAGGCGAGCCATGCGACCCTCCCTCGCTGCAACGCGACCGCCAGGTCTCGCTTCAGCTCGGCGTAGCCGGCCGCAGCAGCCGAGGGCCTGGCGATGATCATGAGGTCGAGCGACGAGGGCTCGAGCGACGTACCGACGGCGCCGGAGGCGAGGTGTTCCCTCACTAGTGCGAGCAGACCTTCACGTAGCCGGCGCCGCACGCGGTTGCGCACGACGGCGTTGCCCACCTTGCGGCTGACCACGATGCCCACTCTTACCTCCCCGGTCCTGGTCTCACGCCAACGCACGCTCAGGTACTTGCTCGACCCCGAGCGGCCCTTGGCCAGGCGCCTGAAGGCCCTCTCGCCTCTCAAGGACCTCACGGCCACGCCGTTGTTCAGCGATCGGAGACCGACAGGCGCTTGCGGCCCTTGGCGCGGCGGCGGCTGATCACGTTGCGGCCGCCCGGCGTTGCCATGCGCGCGCGGAAGCCGTGCGTCTTGGCACGCTTGCGGCGGTTCGGCTGATATGTGCGCTTCATACTTGCTCCTTGGACTAGCCTGCTAGGGCGTCGGCACCAGACGCTCGAACCCTGCTAAGGCTTTGATGCTCGCTCTTCCAGCTGGCCGAACATGAAACCGCGCATCCCAAGGGTTAAGGGCAGGCACCAGTCGCTTGGCCAGTCAAGCCGAAAAAGCATATCACACGTCAAGATAGGTCGCCAGTTCAAGCACCTTCTCGACCGGCACGTTGCCGCCGCTGGCGACCACTGCCACGGTTGAGCCGGCGAAGCGCCCGGGGTCTCGGAGGAGGGCGGCCACTCCCACGGCCCCGGCCCCCTCCAAGAGCTGCCCCTCGCGTTGATAGGCGAACACCATGCCCCGCGCGATCTCGTCCTC